>JBIPMB010000308.1:0-6763 GCA_044369355.1 Gammaproteobacteria bacterium
TCAACTCAAATAAAAGCTGACGTAACGAGTTCTTTGGTTAAGTTTGAGGTTTTCAAGACTGTAGCATCTCCAGTGACAGGAACTATATCAAAAATATTGGGAGATATCACGACAGGTGTTTACAAGGGAGTTACTGAGGGGATATCCTTAAAAATTGGCTCTATAGAAGGGCTAACAACGGCACTTGTAAGAAGTTTTGATCAAATTGTCAAAACAGTAAAAGATTCTTCTTTTGACGGAAATATTGTAAAAAAACTATACAAGGAAATCTCAAATCTTGCAGGGGTAAAATTCCAAGTTGCTGCTGGACGTTCAAATGCTACATCTGAGAAAATTGCCAAAGTGACCGATTCTTACACGGTTGGTAAGAAACAATTAATAAATGATGTTGCCACTAAAACAACAGAAAGAAGTAATTTGATTGAGGCGAAAAAAACACTTGTTACAAATTCAGCATCTTTATCCTCAAGACTTGATTATACAAAAGGGAACTCAGGAAAAAACGATGCTATTGTAGCGGAATTAGCCGAGAAAGAGGAACAAATTAAAGCTATAGACGCTGGTATTGCAAGGCTAGATGAATACCTTGTAAGAACTGTTCCGCTTTTAACAGGTGGTGAAATATCTGAAGACGTTGTTAAAGGTGTTATAGAATCTTTAACTAAATTAACATTGATAGGTGATACAATTGAAACTCTAAACGAGACTTTAAAAACCGATTTATCTATAGAATTTCCTGGTGAAACAAGTGCAACTGAAGGTATCAAAAAGGTTATTATTGAATTAGAAAAAGAGATTGAAACTTTAGATAAAGTTTTTGAAATAACAGCTTCCAAAATAAAAGAAAATAATGATAAAGCTAAGTCTAGTAATTTATCGGATGATGAATTAAAAGAATTAGCTAAAGACAATGCTGCGAAAAAAAAGATTATTAAAAAAGTAAAAGAGCAGAGAGAATTAATAAGTAAAAAAATAGAAGCTGAAAGGGTAAATGAACAAATAAAAGAATCTAGTATTATAAAAATATCTCCTAAAACTGGCAAGCAAATAATAGCTAAAGGTTCAGAGTCTGCCATTGAGAATGCTGCAAAAGTAGTTAGTTTACTTGACAAAGAATTAGCTGATATTAATAATAAAATAGAAAAAAATAACGCCAGTGTTACATCAACTGGTGGCGAATCTTTGTCAAAAGATGAGCTTAAGAGAATAGCCAAAGAAAACGCTATTGCTAAAAATATATTAAAAACAAATTCTGAAAAAGTTAAAGCAGGCGGTTTATCCGATGAAGAAATGAAAAAAGTAGCAGGGGAAAATGCTGCTGCTAAAAAAGTATTAAAGGAGAATAAAGAAAGGTTTAGTACAGGGAAATTATCAGACACAGAACTAAAAAAAATAAAAGTAGAAAATACTGAACTCAAGAAACGTTTAGCCGAAATACAAAAAGAAAAAAGTAGCGTCAAGGATGCCGTAACACCATTAAAGGTCGTTGAAAGCATAAAGAAAACCAGTAGCTTATTGACTGGTGAATTGGATTTAGCGGGTATCACGGATTTAAAATCGTTTATTTCAGACTTAGAAAATGAATTAAGTGAATTAGAAAAAAGTTTTCAATCGGCTAAAAATTCAATAGATGTTAATACTAAACTAGCTAAATCCGGTAAATTATCAGAAGCTCAACTTAAAGCCGTTGCCAGAGAAAACAGTGAAAATAGGAAACTTATTAAAGAAATAGAGGGGTTGCGTAAATCCAAATCCACCTCTCTTGAATCTTATAAAAAAATAGACAATCAACTAACAGAAGTCGAAGGTTTGTTTAAAAATATTGACATATCCGATGAACTATCTAGTGTCATAAAAGATGTCGGTTTATCTGGCGCTATAGAAGATTTTAAAGAAAAAATAAAAGAGATAGATGGCGATTTGGCTATTGCTGAAAATAAAATAGCTGAGAATACAGCAAAAGGTAAGGATGGTAATTTATCGGATGATGAACTTGCAAAATTAGCTAAAGAAACTCTAGTATATACAAAAATAGCAAGTCAATCCAAGCAAAAGCGCGAACAGCTTGAAAAAGATGTTTCAACTGTTCAGCAAATTCAAGGATTAAAAAATGTGATGGACTCGATGGCGGACTCTGTTCCCATCCAATCGGGTTTGTATGATGAAATAAAGGGCAGTGGGATGTCAATCATTGTTGCATCCTTAGAAAACGAATTAGCCGAGCTAGAAGGGGCTTTTAACTTAGCTTCTGCCAAACTATTAGAAACTCAATCAAAAATTAAAACCGGTGTTGAGTCAGGAACATTATCTAAGAAAGATTATAAAGCTCTACAAAACGAATCTAAAAAATATGAAAAAATAGCCGCAAACATCGAAGCCGAGAAAAAAAGAATAAATTCAGAATTTGCAACTATTAAAACTGTAAGTGGACAAATAGAAGCTGCAAAAACTTTACCAAAACTTAAAGATGAGTTGATAAAAACTCAAAAAGAAGTTGATGCTGCTATTGCTAAATTAGATGTTGCATCTTACAAGGAGGTTAAAAAACAGCAAGAAATGGCTAATGCCAATGTTCAAAGCGTTGCCACTGCTCAGTTAATTACTGAAACACCCGTTGCACAAAAAACTCAATCATCAGAGATTACTACTAAGGTCACATCAACAGAAAAAGTTGTGGGGGAAGATGGTGTTAAAGTTAATTTGGAACCCAACCCATCTGAGAGTATTTCAAGAGAAGAACAGGAAAGAATAGATGAGCTAGAAAAATACTTAACACCAATAGAATTACCGGATTTCCCTCAATTTGATGATAGCGATATTGACATGAGTGCATGGGACGCACTGGGTGATATCACTACAGATATTGTAGATGTTAGTGATGATATATCAGCCCGTCTAGCCGCAATGTATGAAGGTTTGGAATCGGTAAAACCTGATGACGTAAAAATAGAATCAATTGAGTTGCCCGAACTATCTATTGATGCTATTGAACAACCTAAAATTGAATTACCAGAACTTAATATACCTTTAATTATACCCGAACAAAGAGAATTAGAAAAAGTTGAGATCCAAAATAAAAAAAATACACCTTTAAAGGAATTGTCAAGAGAAATTGATAAATCCGAAAAAGATGTTAAAAAAATTGGTCAAAGTATATATGATTACTGTGAAGATATCGAGGAAGATTTTAGTGATTTAGAAAAATATTTAACACCAATAGAATTACCGGATTTACCAGGAATTGAAGATATTGATATGAGTGCATGGGACGCACTTGGGGATATTGGCGAGATAGCACAGTCACAAATCTCCAATCTTGAATCACAGATTTCTGATCTTGGATCACAAGTCGCTGCTCCTGAATTACCTAAACTGGATATTCCCAAGATAGAGAATGTCCAACCCAAAATAGAAAAACCCCAAAACCTATCTGCTACCGAGAAAGCAAATATTCAAACGTTTGTATCAAAAGATGTTCAAAAAAACGTAAGAGCGCGATTAGGTGAAATCAAGAAAAATGTATTGAATATTGACGAAAAAGTTCAGTTATTAAAAGAGTTAGAAACATATATAGAATCTAGTATTCAAAATTTGGCATCGGTAAAAGACGATACTGGATCAACAGAGAAAAAGTTAAGCGACTCAAAGAAAAATCTTAAAAAGTCACTGAATGGACAGCTAACCAATCTTAAAAATTTATTGGCACAAACGAGGACAGAGATTGATAAGACAGTTAAAGACAGGGATCAGGCCCTCTCAAGTCTATCAATCAAAGATCCAAAGTCCCAGATGTTAGGGATTGGTGCTGGGATTGCGGGCGCTACAAGTATTTTTGGAAGCGGTGGCGCGGCTCAAGCTGCGACGGTTGGGAGTGCTGCGACGGGTGCTATAGCTTCTTCTGTTTTAGCCCCTGTGTTAGCTACATTAGGGGGGGGTGCTATTTCTTTGGCTATAGTTAAAAAGATTCGCCCAATGGTAGAAGCAAAGGCTCCAAAACTAGCAGAAATATTGTATTTTGATGTTAGCAAGGGGTTTAAATTTATCTCGGAGAAGTTTAAATCCGTTAAAAATAGTTTTATAGTAAATGCCAAAACTTTCCTTTTGGGTAAGGAAATTGCGGCAGGGAATAAAAGTATACAGGCTTTTGTTCGGAATAGATTGAAAACAGCGGACAACGCCATTAAATCCGTTAATGCAGAAATAGATAAACAGATAAAGGAAGAACAATCTCGCGCGATCGCCAGTGTAGAGGAAGGTCTTAGACGTGTATCAAAAATCATAGAGCAAACCGAGAGTATAAATACAAATATTAGTGTTGATGATATTGTGACGGGGGTTGATCAAGGGAAGTCTCAATCTAGCAAAAGAAAGGTTCAGAAAATTGAATCAAAATATGCAATGAGTCGAAGTAGTGATTTAGACTTTGATCCTCAAGCTAAAGAAGCTAAATCATCTAGCCTTGCATTCGTTGAAACAGCCAAAGGTATCCTTAGTGGCTTCTTTAATGGAGTCAAAAAAGCCACTAATAAAAAAATGGTGGAGGCTTCAAGAGCTATTGCTATAAATGCTCAGACAACTTTACTCCCTGAGATTAAGATTCAACTAGCAAAAATCAAGCAATCCCAAGGAGAGTTGGATGGACTCAAAAAGGCGTTTCAAAGCAAGACGGATGAATTGCAGAGATTGACAAATAAAGCGTTTAAAGAGGGTGAAAAAAGAAGTGTTGGAAAAAAAGGGATGTCGGATAACAATCTCTCTAATCTCGTGGACAAAATAGGGAAATTACAAGATGAATTATCAAGTATAGATGGGGATATTAAAACTAAAGAGGTGGAAGTTAGTTCCCTCCCTCAGTTGATAAAAGTCAGGGATTCCATTATAGAAAGTTCTAAAACAATTTCTGAGATTTTAGACAAGGGGTTTATAGAAGATGGAGACATCAAAAAGCTAAAAGAAGCTAGGAGTGAATTAGCTGACATTTATAGCACAGTAGGAGAAGATATTCCGGGTGGTGACTTTGTTTCCAACCTCTCTTTCTCGCTGGAGAATCTAGGCAAGTCAGCCCAGAATACAATTAAGGGTTTTGTTGGTATTACTGTTTTTGGATTTCTTCAAAACCAGTTACAAAACATCTCATCCCAAACCTTTGAAGTGACAAAACGCTTCATGGTACTGGAAAACACCATTAATTTCCTGTCAGGCGGAACAAAAGCCGGAGCCGAACAAATGCGCTTTCTTCGGTCTGAAATCAACCGGACATCATCAGCTATAGAACCTGCCCTACAGAGTTACAAAAAACTAGCAGCAAGCACCCGCAACACCTCAATGGAGGGGAAAGTTACCAACGATATAACCTCAGCTTTGATGCAAGCGGGGACGGTATTCGGATTAACAGGAGAGGAGTTAGAAGGTTCGATCCTCGCCATTTCTCAGATTGCAGGGAAAGGGACGGTGAGTATGGAGGAACTCAGGGGTCAACTAGCTGAACGCATCCCCGGAGCTTTCCAGATTGCAGCCCGGTCAATGAACCTCACCGAGCAAGAATTATTCAAATTAATCTCAACAGGTCAACTTGCAGCCTCCGACTTCTTACCTAAATTTGCATCTCAATTAAGTTCTGAAACAGCGTCGGGGGTGGCGGGTGCTTCTCAGACAGCCCAAGCCGCTTTAACCCGATTAAATAATTCCATCACAGAGATTCAAGTCGCTGCGGGTAAGGAATTTCAAGGGTCGATGGTTTCAAGCATGAACGCTTTAAATGCGGTTCTCCAGATAGCAGCAGATCACACGGGGACGTTTATTCAAATATTACAGATAGCTGCGGGTGTGGCATTGACTTATGCAGCACCGGCAATGTGGGCATTTGTTAAGGGACTGTGGCAAATCCCCTTAGCGAGTGTCGCAGCAAACATGGCGGTCAATGGGTTGAAAGATACCATTATGACATTGATAGTCCCTATTGCAGCAGGGTTTCTCACGTCAATTGCATTGGTTTGGGCTGCGGTAGAAGCATTTAAAATATTAGCTGATGTCTGGGATACCTTTTTCTCCAAAACAACGGTACAAACTTGGTCAGAATCCCTAATCAAAAACCTCCAAAAATCAAGACAAGAGGTTAAGGATTTAGTTAAAGAACTTAATAAAGGAAAAGCTACACCCGCTCCTGGAGGGAAGCCAGAAACAGAATACTCGATAACTAAAAAGCGAATTGCTGACGAGAGAAAAAGCGAAAATGCTTTACAAAAAATAAATAGATTTGCGAACCCGTTAAACGCTCTTAATGCTATTAATCCGTTTGCTTCAACAGAAAACGCTCAAGACAAAGAACTTAGAGACAGTCTAAAGCAGACTGTTGTTGACGCTAGACAGGTTAAACAACTCCAACAAAGCAGAGCGTCGGGAGCTTTGAAAGAGCTCTTTGATTATATTGATCCAGCTAAAAGCAAAGACAATATTACCAGAATTAAAGAATTAAATGCTCAAGTTGAAATACTACGGCAAAAATCTAGCTTAACCAAAGACCCAAAATCGCAATCACAAATAAATGATCAAATAGTGCAAATTCGGAAATTAAGAGATACACTAGGGCAACCTTTATCCGATGGTTTAATTAATGTAAATATAGAATTAGAAAACTATCAGAAATTAGCCAAGGAAACTAACGATAGCAAGTTAAGAGCAGAAGCCCTCGCTATTATTGTATTATTGAAAGCCTACAAGATTGAACTTCAAAATATCGAGAGGCAAACCGGAGCGCAAACAA
>JBIPMB010000114.1:0-7116 GCA_044369355.1 Gammaproteobacteria bacterium
CATGGCGGCCATCTCTTCTATATTGGAATTACTGGATAGCGGCGATCACGTCATCGCCAGCGATGATCTTTACGGCGGCACAGTACGTTTATTTAATCGTGTGCGCACACGCAGCGCTGCATTGTCCTTTAGTTATGTTGACTTTAGCTTGCCTGGTGCCGATTTAAAACAGCATGTAACACCTAAAACCAAGCTATTATGGCTGGAAACTCCTACCAATCCCCTACTCAAATTAGCCGATTTAAAGGTTCTATTAGCCCAAGCTAAGGCATTGGGCTTAATGACGGTAGTCGACAATACCTTCGCCACGCCTTATTTGCAGCAGCCTTTGCTTTTAGGTGCCGATATTGTCGTGCATTCCGCCACTAAATATTTAAATGGTCATTGCGATATGGTAGGTGGCATAGCGGTTGTAGGTCACAACCCCGCTTTAGTTGAACAAATGAGTTTTATACAAAATTCCGTAGGCGCTATTGCTGGCCCCTTCGATGCTTTTTTGGCCTTACGCGGCATTAAAACCTTAGCTTTGCGTATGGAACGTCATTGTAATAATGCCCTAGCCTTGGCGCAGTGGTTAACAACCCAGTCTCATGTTAAAGAAGTCATCTATCCCGGCCTTGCCTCACATCCGCAACATGCCTTAGCCAAGCAGCAAATGCGCCATTTTGGTGGTATGATTGGCTTACGTCTGCAAGGAGGATTAGCCGAAACCAAGCTGTTCTTAGAACAATTGCGCGTATTCACTTTGGCCGAAAGCCTAGGTGGTGTGGAAAGTCTAGTATGTCATCCAGCCCTCATGACCCATGCTTCTTTGCCGCTAGAACGACGCGCTGCGTTGGGCATAGACGATACCTTAGTGCGCTTATCGGTAGGCATTGAAGCAGTAGAAGATTTACAAGCTGATATTACTCAGGCTTTACAAAAAGCATTTTAAACTATAATTACGGATACTACCCTATGCATATAGACAAAACTTATATTTCTCGTTTTACGTTGGTCTTATTTATCGCTGGTGCTGTAGACAGTATCCGTAATCTACCCACAACGGCCTTATTCGGCAGCTCGTTGGTAATGTACTATTGTTTAGCTGCGGTTACTTTTTTATTGCCCATCGCTTTGGTATCAGCAGAATTAGCCGCTAGCCGCGTAGGCACCGGTATTTACGAATGGGTAAGAAGCGCTTTTGGCGCTAAGACAGGTTTTTTTGCCATTTGGTTGCAATGGATCAACACCATGGTATGGTTTCCCACCATACTTTCTTTTTTAGCAGGTACCGCCAGCTATTTTATTGATCCCACCCTGGCAACACATAATTGGTTTATTTTAAGCCTTATACTGGTTACTTTTTGGGGGTTAACTTTACTCAATTTACGCGGCATACGCTTATCAACTCGCGCTGCGTCCTGGATGGCCTTATTGGGTATGGTGATACCTTTAGCTTTGATTTTATTAGCCGGTGTGTGGTGGTTATTAACTCATCGTCCTACGCAAGTAGAATTATCCTTGCATGCCTTTTTTCCCATAGGCCTACAACATGGCGCTTTTTCATCCTTAACTGCTATTATTGCTGGCTTCTTAGGGATTGAATTGGCGGGCGTACACATCAATCATTTAAGAAAACCAGGTGAAGACTATGCTAAAGCACTTGCTATGGCCGTACCTTTCGTGCTCATTACCATGGCTTTCGGCGCTTTAACCATTGCTATGATTTTACCGCAGTCTAATATCAATATCGTCAATGGTGTCATTGAAGCTTTTGATAATTTCTTGGCGGTATATCACGTTCAGTTTTTATTGCCTATAGTCGGCATCATGATTTTAGTCGGCAGTATAGGTGGCATGATCAGTTGGGTAATATCGCCCGCTAAAGGCTTGCTACAAGCTGGCCACGATGGCTTTTTGCCACAATTTTTTCGTCATACTAATAAACATCAAGTACCACATCGTTTGTTAATAGCGCAAGCCGTTTTAGTGAGTATTATTTCGGGCGCTTTTTTATTATTTCCGAGTGTAAATGGCGGTTATTGGTTGTTAACCGCGTTGAGTACCGAATTGTATTTGTTGATGTATGTAGTGCTGCTGGCAGCAGCTATTTATATCAAATGGAAACAGCCTCAACAAATACGCTCATTTCAATTGGGTAAAGGAATAGGCGGCACTCTGACGGTGGCGATTTTAGGGCTTATAGGCTGCGGCATAGCCTTGGTTATAGGCGTTATTCCTCCCAGCGATATCCCCGTGGGCGATCCGCTACGTTATGCCTTAATTTTCGCGGGCGGCTTGGTGCTGTTTGTAGCACCCGTGATGCTGTTTTATTGGTTACAACGTAGGGGCGCCTCGCGAGGCGCCCTTCTAGAATAGTTCTCTGAAATATAATATCTCTCATAGTTCTTTAAAAGAAGCAAAATGGTGTGTTTTCTGCTATCATTAGTCACTAATTTAAAGTGAAGTAGACAAAAAATGCAACAACATCCACATCAAAAATTAATTATTTTAGGCTCTGGGCCTGCGGGTTACAGTGCCGCTATTTATGCAGCGCGCGCTAATTTAAAGCCGCTGCTCATCACTGGCCTGCAAAAAGGCGGTCAATTAATGACCACAACCGACGTCGATAACTGGCCAGGCGATATAGAAGGTTTGTTAGGCCCTAAATTAATGGAACGTATGGAAAGCCATGCGGCACGTTTTGAGACCGATATCATTTTTGATCACATTCATACCGCCAAGCTAGATAAAAGTCCTTTTACCTTAATCGGCGATTTGGCCAGTTATACCTGTGATGCTTTGATTATCGCGACTGGGGCTTCTGCTAAATATCTAGGCATAGCCTCTGAAGAAACATTTAAGGGCCGTGGAGTTTCGGCCTGTGCTACTTGTGATGGCTTTTTCTATAAAAATAAGGATGTATTGGTGGTCGGTGGAGGCAATACCGCCGTCGAGGAAGCCTTATATCTGTCTAATATTGCCCGTAAGGTTTATGTAGTACATAGACGCGATAAATTCCGCTCAGAGAAGATATTAATAGACAAGATTATGGCCAAAGCAGCTCACGGCAATATAGAGATTATCTGGGATCACACCTTAAATGAAATATTGGGTGACAAGAGTGGCGTAACAGGCGCCGAATTAAAGCATATGCAAAATGAATCTACGCAAAAAATAAATGTAGATGGGGTCTTTATTGCCATAGGTCATCAGCCTAATACCAGTTTGTTTGAAGGTCAATTAGAGATGAAAAATGGTTATATTATAACCAAAAGCGGTTTAGGTGGGAATGCCACAGCAACCTCTATTACAGGCGTATTTGCGGCGGGCGATGTGGCCGATCTTATTTATAGGCAAGCGGTAACCTCCGCAGGCTCGGGCTGTATGGCTGCATTGGATGCAGAAAAGTATTTAGACTGCCTGCTTGCTTCCTAAGCGCTTTTAGGGCAAAATAGCGCCAATTAAATTAACTTGTGAGAATGTATGTCCAAAGAAGATAATATAGAGATGGAAGGGGTGATTGTAGAAACCCTGCCTAATACCACGTTTAAAGTCAAACTAGAAAACGGCCACCTCGTTACGGCCCATATTTCTGGCAAGATCCGCAAAAATTACATCCGCATTCTAACCGGCGATAAAGTCACGGTTGAGTTAACCCCTTATGATTTGACCAAAGGCCGTATCATATTCCGACATAAAGAATCACCTGCTGGTGGGTAGTACGTCAGAAGAAGACGCGTTTTGTTAATACTGTGAATGTGTTTAAACGGTCATATCCGTGACACCACCCACTCTTTCACCAGCCCCAGCACAGTTTTTAACTGACTAGTGTCGTTGCCTGCGGCTTGGGCCATATCAGCGCGACCGCCACCTTTGCCGCCTAGCTTTTCGGCAAGAAAACCCACCAATTGGCCTGCGTGAACTTTATCGCTTATGGGGGCACTCACTCCCGCAACCAAATGTACTTTATCTTCATATACGCTGGCTAATACCACCACGCTCGAATCTAAGCTCGCTTTAATTTGATTTAACATTTCACGCAAGGTTTTGGGATCGACTAGACCTACATCGCTGCATAGGTACTGCACGGAACCCATTTTTTCTACCTGCGATAATAAATCGCGACTCTTTAACAAAGCCAATTGGCTTTCGGCTTTTTCTAAATTCTTTTCCAGTTTCTTCCAACGCTCAACCTGTTGTTTTGCACGCGTCACGGCATCGTCTTTCTGAATTTTAATGACATCGCATATTGCATTAAAGTCTAAGCTCAACGTATTTACCCACTGCCATGCAGCCATACCTGTGATTGCTTCGATACGACGAATACCCGCAGCAATACCGGTTTCAGCGATGATCTTAAACAAACCTATATCGCCACTACGACTGACGTGTGTACCCCCACACAACTCTTTAGAAAAATTGCCAATCTGTAATACTCGTACCACTTCATCATATTTTTCACCAAACAAGGCCATGGCACCGCCTTTGATGGCTTCTTCGGCATTCATTTGATGTGTTTCCACCAAAGTATTATTCAAAATTTCCGCATTCACTTGTTCTTCAATTTGTTGCAATATCTCAGGAGTTAAAGCTTTACTATAAGAAAAATCAAAACGCAGGCGATCCGGTGCTACCAAAGAACCTTTTTGCACCACTTCTTTGCCTAATGTTTTTTGCAACACGGCATGTAATAAGTGCGTAGCCGTGTGATTGCGTGCGGTGGCGCGTCGCGATGTGCTATCGACCTTAGCATTCACCTTCAGTCCCAGCTTCCATTCGCCCTGCTTTAAATGACCGAAGTGTACGATACTACTACCCTGCTTTTGCGTATCCTCGACGATGAATTCCTCGTTGTTATGCAATAAAACACCCTGATCACCGACCTGACCGCCGCTTTCGGCATAAAAAGGTGTATGTGATAAAATAACCGCGCCTTTCTGACCTGCTTTTAGAGTATCAACTTTTTTGCCTTCAAATACAAAAGCTATGATTTCTGCGCTATCTGCCAATGATTCATAACCCGTAAAATTGGTTTTGTCTTCAAAAGCCAATTTTTCATGATAATCAAATTCGAATTGACTCGCTTTGGAAGATAATTCTCGCTGCTTTTTCATTTCCACTTCAAAGCCTTCCATATCTAAATGCAAGTCGCGTTCACGCGCAATATCTGCTGTTAAATCCGGTGGGAAACCATAGGTATCGTATAATTTGAAAATAATACTGCCTGGAATGCATTGACCACTTAATTTAGCAATTTCCTGCTCCAATAAACGCATGCCTTGTTCTAAGGTGCGGCTAAATTGCACTTCTTCTTGTTTTAAAGTACGGGCAATTTGTTCTTGTTGTAATACTATTTTAGGATAAGCCTCACCCAAGATGCTCACCAAGGTAGGGACTAAACTATAGAAGAAAGGTTCCGTTAAACCCAATGCATGACCATGACGTACTGCTCGGCGTATAATACGCCGCAACACATAACCGCGGCCTTCATTGCTAGGAATAACGCCATCGGCAACCAAGAAAGAACAAGACCGTATGTGATCGGCAATAACGCGTAAGGAAGTATTCGTTAAATCCTTGCAGCGTGCTTTTTCAGCAATGGCTTTAACCAATGGCACAAATAAATCGGTATCATAATTATTGTGCACACCTTGCATCACCGCTGAGATGCGCTCTAGCCCCATACCGGTATCCACAGAAGGTTTGGGCAAGGGTTGTAATTCACCCGATGCTTGACGGTCGTATTGCATAAAGACCATATTCCATATTTCTACATAGCGATCGCCATCGGCATCCGCACTGCCTGGAGGACCGCCGAAAATAGACCAACCGTGATCGTAAAATATTTCTGAACAAGGTCCGCAAGGTCCTGTATCGCCCATAGACCAGAAGTTATCGTCTTTACCACAACGTGAAAAACGTTTAGGATCGATCTTTAATTCATCTAACCAGATAGCTGCCGCTTCTGTATCTTCTTCAAATACAGTCACCCAGAGTTTTTCTGCCGGTAAATTTAATACTTTGGTTAAAAAATTCCAGGCATAGTAAATGGCTTCACGTTTAAAATAATTGCCAAAACTAAAATTACCCAACATTTCAAAAAAAGTGTGGTGTCTGGCAGTGTAACCTACATTGTCTAAATCATTGTGTTTACCACCCGCGCGCACGCAAGTCTGCGAGGAGCAAGCACGTGTGTAAGGTCTTTTGTCTAAACCTAAAAAAACATCTTTAAATTGTACCATGCCTGCATTGACAAACAATAAAGTGGGATCGTTATGCGGCACCAAGGAACTGCTGCTTACCAAAGTATGGCCATGCTCTTGGAAATATTCTAAAAATTTTTGTCGTAATTCATTACTGTTCATCTTTTTCTCGTAAAAATCGATTAATTTGCTCTAAGGAAAAACCGCGATATTGTAAATAACGTGCTTGTTGCGTGTAACTTTTATTATCCTTGGGTTTTTCAGTGAATCGTTTGCTCCAGGTCATTGCTAAACCTACGCGCCACTCGCTTTCATTAAAAGCATTGTGTACATCATCATGAGAAAGCGCTTTGCTTTGCAGTAAACGCTTAATACGTTCCGGTCCTAACCCCTGCCTATATTTAGCTTGGGTTAATAACTCCGTTAAACGCGCATCATCTAAATAGCGATCCGCTATGAGTGCATTGACAACCGTATTGACTAGCTCAATGTCATCGCTTCTCTTTAATAATTTTTTCTTTAATTCATCTACACTGTGATCACGGCGTGCCAAAGCATTGAATGCTGCACGCCGTAACCGCTTATACTCTTCCTCGTCTAGTGTAATCAGACCTCACTCTCCTCCACGATATCTACATCACTAGCCAGCAATGCTTCGGGATGTGCTAATAGTTCTGAACGCAGTTTAGCATCGATCTCTTTGGCGATGGCTGGATTGTCTTTCAAGAATTGACGCACATTATCCTTGCCTTGCCCCATACGTTCGCCATTGTAACTGTACCAAGCACCCGATTTTTCAATCACTTTATGTTTGGCACCTAAGTCTACCAATTCACCGTGATAAGAAACGCCTTCGCCATACAGAATGTCGAATTCGGCCACTTTGAATGGTGGTGCAACTTTATTCTTAACCACTTTAACCTTAGTT
>JBIPMB010000254.1:0-5846 GCA_044369355.1 Gammaproteobacteria bacterium
TTTAACATCTTGAATTGTTTCTGTGATTAATTTCATTTATTCTTCCTCTGCTGGTTCTAACTCTTCTACTTCATCATTTGAAGAGTAAAGATTATTTGCAATTTCTGTTTTTCTTTCTTCAAAACTTTCGCCTGCTTTTTGATAAAGTGTATCGAAAATTTGTTGTCTGAAACCATCCAAATCACCATTCAATAATTTATTAATAAAATCGCTCATATTTAATTCCTTTATCTTATATATTAATTTTTTATTTTAAACTAATGGTAATGGTATTATTGGTGGATCATAAAAAACACCATTACAAGAATCCGTTAATTCTGAACCTGGAATATGTGATTCACCGGAATCATTAAATTCATAACCAATATTATTACAGCACTTACCAGGATTATACCCATCTTCTCCTGGATTTATTGGTATAGCAAGGCCAAAACCACCACCCATTAGTAGTGTTCTAGATGGACAACTAAAAGTAGAACCAGTTGTTGTATCAAATGAATAACTTCCTCTTTGTACACTTGCTTTGAAATTTTTTATTATAACTCCATTTCTTCTTTCAATTTCAGCACGAGTACCATTGCATGTTCCTGGAAAGGGATATATGTTATATACTTCCCAAACACCTACAGGTGTATCGTTACATGTAGAACAACTATCGGCAGTTAATTTTGGTAATCTTCCATAAACTTTTGCTGGCTTTGCTGGAAAAATTTCATTTCCTTCATCGTCCACTTCATTGGGTACATCACAATTCCAAAAAATAAATACACCAGTTACTTTTGGAGTTATATTATTTTGACATCCAGTATCGGGTAAAGAATCCTGAGCAACACAAGGTATATAACCTGTGCCGTTTGCCAATTCACCATTAAGTGGTGTAACGCATGAATTTTTAAATGTGTTTGGATCATTGCTTGGTAAATCGGATGGAATTATAGTCCAATCATTCCACGCACCAGAACCAGATCCCCAAGTAGATGTTGTTGAATCAAAACTTGGTGCTCCATTAATAGTTACTGCACCGTATGAAACTTCACAACAACTAGGAGCATTTTCTGATGCTTGTAAACAAGATTTACAACTATCAAATGCTCCAGTTATTCCAATAGAATCAAAAGTAACAATATCTGTTACAGTTGTTCCCCCTAATGCAAATCTTTCACTTGTTGTAGTATTTCCTGCAAACCCACAACCACCAGAAGAAAAAGAAAAAGCACCACCAGAATAATCACCCAATACTGCTACATTTCCTGTTATAAAATTACTACTTCCAATATCTGTGTTTGGTGTTTCACAAGATGAATAATCGTCACCGGCATTAAAACTTGGTTCTTGTCTTATTAAACAATTACTGCCACCAGACCCCGAACCCAATATAGTATAAGTTGTACCACAAGATGTCCCAGTTGAGGTATTTCCTGTAATTGGATTATTTGATAAGAGAGGAAATGTTCCATCATTTGGTCTTAATCCAGATAACCAAATTTGAACCGGATCATATATTTGATAATTTGCACCTCCTATTGAATGTACATTACCAAAAGAACCAGAACCCCCTGATGTATTCCAACAACCAGCAACATTACCATTTGAACAATTAACTAAACATTGATAGGTTGTTGATCCACCATTGCACGGATTAAACCCCAACCAATACCCACTCCTAGATAAAAAATTATTATTACTAGACCAAGTATTATAGTTTGTTAAAGTTGTTGAATCTGAATTTGTAACTTGAATGTTTGTTGGTAAATTGTTACCAAAATTTACACTCGATAGTGAATTAAATGCTATACAGGGTCCTCCAGGATCATTACCGGGTGGTCTTTCAATATAAGGCAAACACTCTGCACACAAAGGTATTACACCAGTTACATTTGCCGAATTATAATATTCACTACAATCTAATTCTTCACATCTTTTTATTTTTGAATTATAAATCGTATCTTTATGTGAACCTGTATATACTATATCTTTTTGTAAAGTTTGAAATATATCAAGTTGATTTCTAGAAGTTGTCTTTTTAGAGATAAACTTTGGTGGTAAACTTTGTACTTCAACTAAAAATTTAAATGACATGGTATTTTTATTTATTTAACAGGTTCCGCCACAATTTGCAGACATTCTAGATAACCATCCGGGAGTTGTAATATCTTTTGTACATTTTATATTTGAAGCACTTTGTGTTGGTGAACTAATAGAGTCGTAGCAACAAGAACCACCTATAGGACTTTCACCACCACCTAGACCCAAATCTATTAATAATTTTAAAGTAGGATCTGGGAGATATCCTGTAGATGTTCCACTTGCACATTCTTGCATATTTGAGCATCTAAGTCCAGATACTCCTTGTCCAGTAATTGAAGCTTTACTTACGCATCCCACCGTTTGAATTCTTCCACCTACAGGACAACCAACTCCAGATGCATGTGATATATATCCTATTATTTCAGACCTATATCTCGCACTATCCGTAATTGGTTTTGTGTATAAAAATAAATTACATAAAGGACTACATTCAGGTTGTGTTTGGCATTCAACACATTCATCAGAATATAATGGAATCTGTCTACCTTTAGGTGGAGAACAATCTGTTCCAATATCTACAATACATGTAGGATTATCAGCAGGACCATTTACTCCACAAAATTGAGCAATAATATTTCCTTGTGCATCTAATACAGGAGGCTGACATTCACAAACTCCTCCTGCAAACAAATCTACACAATCACAAAAACTTGGTCCACCACCAATAGGACTCAACAATTCTAATACACCAGTAACATTACTTTGACCTGCTTCACAGGAATTTGATATGTTTAAATCACACGGTACAGAAAATATAGAATTGGCGCGACTTCCAGTTGTTTTTGGTGGTACACCGCAACCACCTGGTTGTGAAATAGATGGTCCTTCCCAAGGAGTTTTGTCTGGATTTTCTCCAGGTGGAAGAGTAGGATCTAAATTTGGATCTCTAAAATAATCATCATCTTCATGAGTTGGCCAAAAACCATTCCAACTTCCATTTCCTTCTGACCATTCACTACCATTCCAATTTGGAGCACCATTTATTACTATACCATTACATGCTAGTTGACAACATTTAGCACCTCCACCACCTTGTACTACTGCACTAATGCAACCACCACAAGAATCATGTGTGCTATCTATTCCCAATTCTTCTTCTGTTGATATTGGAACATTTGATGAACTGCTTCCACCCAAACCAAATGCATTAGTCTCTAGAGTAGAACCACTTCCTGTGTTTCCACTGCCACTACCATCACCAACAGATGCTAAATTGTAACAATCATCACCAATTTTTAATATTTTATCTGTATAGTCTCCTTTAAGAGCTACTTGATTTGGAAATATTAGCCACATTGGTTCTGGTTCATACTCTGGTTCGCCGTCACCACAAGAACAATTTGGATCGCTTGTTACTAAACAATTTGTATCTGTTCCTCCTCCAAAAACTGTAGTTGGAACACCACACCAACTACCTTCATCATCTAAACTTGGAAATTGAGAATTGATTGGTGTGCCTGCAAATGGATTAGATGAAACAAGTGGAAATGTTCCACCATTTGGTGCTGCACCTGCTAATGCTATTTGTAACGGATCATATATTTGATATTTTTGACCACCAGTTGAATAAGTTGCACCAAATTGAGGAAATATTGTTCCAGAAGGTCCTTCCATTTTCCAACAAGCAGTTGTATTGCCCGTTGCACAATTAACAGCACATTGCCAAATTCCTTCTACACACCCTCTATCATCTACTACTCTGTCTGAGATCCAATATAAACTACCAGCAACTGCTGTATTTGTTGTTGATGAGTTTTTCCAATTAATATAATCTGTTGCTCTAGTTATTGCAGCACTTGCTCCACCTTCATTTGTAACTCTTAAATTTTGATTATTTTCAAGAGAACCAAAATTCTGTATTCTAGAATAACCACGACAAGGAAGACCATTACCTCCTCCATTCGGAGTTCTTGGTATAAATGGAGCACAGTCACCACATAAAGAAATTGCTCCAGAACTTTGATTATCAGAAACAAAGCCTGAACAATCTAGTTCTTCACATTTTTTTATAAAGTAATTATATACAGCATCTCTATGACCGCCTAATAAAATTACATCATCTTCTCTACTTGGAAATATTGTTACTACATCATCATTTGAAGCAGATCTTGAAGAGTATTTTGGATAGGCTCTTTTTACTTCTACGAGGAATTCAAAAGACATATTTACCTCGTAATATTTGGTGTTATAACAAATCTTCCTTGTAATATTCTGTATACAACAGCATTAGGATGATCGATAATATCTTGTGAAAATATTATTTCAACATCATATAGATAGTTGCCGTAATTTACAGCAGACATTACTCTTGCGTCTATGGTTAATATGATGTTTGGTTCTGAACCATCCCCACCACCATTAGTCAAATTTATATTAATGTTTGGATATGTTAAATTACTTTGTCCCCAAAGAGAACTATCTGTACCACCAGTTAAATCATTCAAATCTGCTTCTACTAAATCACCATCAACACTATCTCTTACTTGCATACGAACATATGCTTTGAACGGTAGAACATTACCATTTGAATCCTTTGGAAACTTATCTTCAAAACCATCAATAACAGAAACTGGAGGATTTAAAAGATTTATGGATTTTTTTGTTGTATCCATAAATTTTAATTTAAGTCTGAAGGTTGCACCTTCATCTGCTAATATATCATAATAGGCTGCTGGCATCGAATGTTCCTCCTGCTGGTGCTGATGGCGCTTGAGTATCTATGCTACCTGCTCCACCTCCCTGTGTTTCAGGAGCAATTTGTTGTTCTCCAGTTTGTTGTTGAAGTTGTGCATTTGCTGCCATAGTTGCTTCTGCTGCCGCTTCTTGTTGTTTTTGTAATTCTATTTGTTTTTCTTCTAAAATTTCATTATCTATTTGTTGAATTTCTATATCGGTTTGACGAAGAAGATTCTTTCTTAACCATCTATCAGAATAGAATTTACCAGAATAATCTGCAGCATCACGAAGTATCGCTATTCTATCACGAAGAATTTCTGCTTGTTTTGATTCTGCAAAATATGAATCAGTTGCATATTTGAATTGAATATTTTGATAAATTTCTTTCCAATCCTCATCGCTCATTACTTGTCTTGATAGAAGTTGTACTCTTAAGAAATTTAAGAATAGTTCACTAAACTTCATACGAAGTCTATTGATAAATTTAGCAAACTTTAATTCATCTCTTGAAATTTCTGAAGCACGACCCATATTGAATCCTGTATTTGCTTCAATACGAGATTCTGGAATGTTGAGTGCTTTTAATAATTTCTTTTGGAAGTACATAACATCTGCCATCTCTCCTAAGTTTTGTCCACCAGGAAGAGTGGAAATTTCTGTGCCACGCCCACCTTCACGACGGGGTAGCCAATAGTCTTCCAACATACTCATGTGTTTACGATCATCACGAAGTTCTCCGGTATTTGCATCGTAAACAAGTTTATTGCGGAAACGATTCATCTGATCGCGCATGTATTGCTCTGCTTTGTTCTTTGGTAAAGAACCGACATCGATATAGAATACACGACGCTCTGGAGCACGCGACCAACGATAAATGACTGTAGCATCTTCAACCATTCTCAATTGATTGAGTGGTTTAATTGCTTTATGTAAAAATCCTATTATTCTTTTACTGGAATAATCATACAATCCAGAATTTACATAATTAATCGAATCAGTTGAAATCTTTAGTCCTTTAGTATCATATGGACTTAATTTTTCATAATTAGAAAACACATAATATTCTCTAACATCTTCTATTA
>JBIPMB010000017.1:0-22063 GCA_044369355.1 Gammaproteobacteria bacterium
CATCCAGCGCTGTGCCTACAGCGGCTTTAAAAGCGGCTGTATAGTTACTATGGCAGTCCTGGTAAAAGGATTGAGCCATGAGGTTTTGTCGCCAAGCCTTTAAATAGGGGTAAGGTGCTAAATTAATATTAACTAATTCAACAGCATCCAGTGCCGCTAGCAGTGAAAAGTCCGCAATGGTTAGGCTATTACCGGCAATATAGGCTTGTTTGACCAATTGTTGTTCCAGCATGGGAAGATAATTATCTAGCCACAAACGGCCATCTTGCAAAGAACGCTCGTCTTTGGTGGCACCCTTTAAACGATAAAAGTAGGTATTGAACATAATTTTAGAAATTGCTAATGAGATGTGATTTGCAGCAAAATCCAACCATTGCTCGACGAAGGCGCGTTCTTCTAGATTTTTAGGGTACAAGCTAGAATGGTGCTTATCGGCCAAGTAACGCAAAATGGCATTGCTTTCCGCTAATCTAAAGCCGTTGTCATCAATGGCTGGAACCTTGCCATAAGGGTTTATTTTTAAAAAATCGCTTTGTTGCTGTTCGCCAGCGCCTATATTAACGATTTTAAGTTCATAAGGAATGGCTAAATAATGCAATAAAAAACGTATTTTATTCGCAGGGGAAGACAAAGGATTGCTGTATAGAACTAACACGATAGGATTCTCCGTGGTTAAGAAGTGACTTTAATTGTAACAAGCAGGGGAGGCGAAGACAAGCAATGTCATTGACTCAAAAGAGGACAGTACATTATCTTTACAGATTGGTTGCAATGAGATAGACTCAGCGTTGATCATCATCACATCTCACTATAATTAGGTCCGCTACCACCTTCCGGGATTGTCCAACGTATGGTGTCGGCGGGATCTTTAATGTCGCAGGTTTTGCAATGCACACAATTCGCGGCATTTATCTGTAAACTCGGCTTATTATCCACCAGTGTAATTTCATACACGCCTGCGGGACAATAGCGTTGCTCGGGGCTGGCATATTGCGCGTAATTGACAGTCAATTCCTTGCCTATAGAGCGCAATTTTAAATGGCAGGGTTGGTTTTCATCGTACTGCGTATTGGCTAAATAAACCGAACTCATTTTGTCAAAGGTAAGCACGCCATCGGCCTTAGGATAAGCAATAGGTTTGGAATTTTTAGCGGGGGTTAAAGTATTGCGATCTTTCTGCGTATGATGCAACGTCCACGGTGTGTTACCTTTAAATAATTTTAGATCTAAGCCACCGAATACCGTACCGCCCCACAAACCATACCGAAAATACGATCTAAAATTACGCGATATTTTCAATTCATCATAAACCCACGATTGTTCTAATAACATGGGATATTCATCTAACAGGATTTTACCCTCATTATTTTTTTCTAGCGCATGTGCGATCGCTTCTGCAGCGAGCATACCCGATTTCATGGCATTGTGACTGCCTTTTATTTTAGCCACATTTAAAAATCCAGCCGCACAACCAATTAAAGCGCCACCGGGAAAGACTAATTTAGGAATAGATTGCAGACCACCTTCGTTTAACGCGCGTGCGCCATAGGCCAAACGCATAGCACCTTTAAAAAGAGGCGCGATAGAGGGATGTGTTTTAAAGCGTTGCATTTCCATGAAGGGGTCTAAATAAGGATTGCGATAATCTAAACCGATCACAAAGCCAACTGCAACTTTTTGTTGATCTAAATGATAGATAAAAGAGCCGCCGTAAACGCTGTTATCCAGAGGCCAGCCCGCGCTGTGTTGTGCTAATCCAGGGTGATGCTGTTCAGCTTCCACGTGCCACAATTCTTTAATGCCCAAGCCATAGGTTTGTGGATCGCAATTTTGTCGTAAACCAAATTGTTTCATCAGCTGTTCGGCTAGATAACCACGGCAACCTTCGGCAAATAAAGTGTATTTAGCGTGTAATTCAACCCCAGGAGTAAAGGTTGCTTTAGGCTCACCATTCTTATCCACACCCATGTCGCCAGTGGCAACGCCAATGACGCGGCCCTCATCGCCGAATAATACTTTGCTGGCGGCAAAGCCGGGATAAATTTCAACACCTAAGGCGATAGCTTGTTCAGCGAGCCATTTACAGACTAAACCTAAGCTCGCGATGTAATTACCATGATTTTTCATGGTGGAAGGCAACATGAAATTGGGTACAGTCCACGCTTTGTCTTTACTTAAAAATAAAAAACGATCTTCTGTCACAGGAACTTTAAGAGGAGTAGCTTGTTGCTGCCAATCGGGTAATAATTCATTCAAAGCGCGCGGTTCGATGACAGCGCCCGATAAAATATGCGCGCCTACTTCACTGCCTTTCTCTATGATACACACGCTGATATTGCTAGATAGTTGTCGTAATTTGATAGCAGCGGCTAATCCCGCGGGGCCAGCGCCGACAATAACCACATCGTAAGACATCACTTCCTGAGTCATGGTTTAACTCCTTTGTGGGTTGCCTAAAGGTTTAAAGGCTTGAATACCGGTAATAGCGCGACCAAGAATAAGAGCATGTATATCGGCAGTACCTTCATAGGTTTTAACGGTTTCTAGGTTATTCATGTGACGTATGATATGAAATTCATCGACGATGCCATTGCCGCCTAACATATCACGCGTTTGTCGTGCTACATCTAGAGCCACTAAAGATGAATTGCGTTTCATCATCGAAATGCATTCGCTGGCCATCTTATGTTCGTCTTTCAAACGCCCTAAGCGCAAACAACCTTGTAAAGCTAAAGTGAGTTGTGTTTGCATGTCGGCTAATTTAAATTGAATGAGTTGATTAGCCGCTAGGGGGTGACCGAATTGTTTGCGATCCAACACATATTGACGGGCCGTATGCCAACAAAATTCACCTGCTCCTAAAGCACCCCAAGCAATGCCGAAGCGCGCGTTTTCCAAGCAGCCAAAAGGTCCGCTTAAGCCATCGGCATGTTCTAAGTGATTTTCTTCGGGGACAAATACATCGTCCATGACGATTTCGCCGGTAACAGAAGCGCGCAAAGAAAATTTACCTTCTATGACAGGTGCCGATAAACCTTTCATGCCTTTATCTAAGATAAAACCATTGATGCGGCCAGCATCGTTTTTAGCCCATACGATAAAGACATCGGCGATGGGCGAATTGGTGATCCACGTTTTAGAACCGTGTAGCCTATAACCACCGCTGACCTTTTTAGCGCGCGTTTCCATGCCACTGGGATCGGAGCCATGATTAGCTTCGGTTAAACCAAAACAACCTATCCATTCGCCGGTTCTTAACTTAGGCAAATATTTTTGTTTTTGCGCTTCATTACCATAGGTGTAAATAGGAAACATGACCAAGCTGGATTGTACACTCATCGCCGATCGATATCCTGAATCGACGCGTTCGATTTCACGCGCAATTAAGCCATAGCTGACATAATTTACCCCGGCACAATCATAACCCTGCAAGGTAGCACCCAATAAGCCAGCGTCACCCATTTCGCGCAGAATGGCCGGATCAAAGTGTTCATCTCTATAGGCTTTGAGCACTCTGGGCATTAAAGCGGATTGTGCAAATTGTGCGGTATTATCGCGAATCAAGCGTTCTTCACTGCTTAATTGTTCATCAAATAACAGCGGATCTTGCCAATTATAAACAATGGGTTTTGCGGTCATGGTGAGTCCTTTTGATAAATACTATAGGCGAATGATTACAGAAAAGGGGGCTAAGAGCAAGGCTGGTAAAATATATCTTTACAGCTATCGTGGCTTTCTTAGCGTGGGCGGCTCGTTTTTTTGCCACTCACAACCGCAAGAACACTCAATATCAGCAACACACTAAAAGCGATAAAACTCCACGCTGGCAGAGACAATGATAAGAAACTCCACGTGACCTTAGCGCAATCCGCGCCGCCTTGTAGGGCAGTTTTGATCACGGTCTCTACGGGAAAGACTTGGAGCAAATAACTCAAACTGGCGCTGCATTGGCCATAGCTATTTTCAGGTGGGTGAGCTATTAACCACAATTGTCGGCCTGCCAATAACAAACCACAAAGACCTAAAACGAATAATAAAAATGAATAGATACTACGACCGATACGTGCTGGGTTATGAATTGCTGCGATGAGAAAAATAATACCCATGGAAATCACAACGATGCGTTGCAATTGACATAATAAACAGGGAATTTGTCCTAGACCGTTTTCTAAATAAAATGCGAAGCCCCAGAATAGCGCACAGAGTATAAAGCCTAAACTATAACTACGTCTGGACATAGAGCATATACCTTATCTGTACTTTTCAGCGAGAAACAAATTTACAAAAAATTTAAGCATCTACGCTATTGTCTTTATTCTGCGGCAACCCAGGAGCATAAGCAACAACAGTCAATGGTGTGCTGTGCAATTGGGCTAGATAATCTGCCACTTCACGACTAAATTGTTTTTGCTCGGTCGTAGACACTGGGTTTGCTTCCACGGGTAATGTAACCTTCAGCGGGTTTTGTGGCACATTATTGACTCTATATTCATAATGCAAGTGTGGCCCACTGGCAAGGCCCGTGCTACCTACATAAGCAATGACTTGTCCTTGTTTCACGACGCTACCAGCGTGGAGATTGCTGGCAAAACGGTTTAAATGCCCATAGCGAGTGGTAATACCATGGCCATGGTTGATAATAACCAGATTGCCATAACCGCCTTCCTGGCCCGCGATAGCGACCACACCGTTTGCAGCAGCGACCACAGGTGTGCCACGCGGCGCGGCTAAGTCTACACCATAATGAGGTCTGGAAAATAATAATAACGGGTGCATTCTATTCAATGAAAAAGATGAGCTAACACGCGTGTAATGTACTGGAGTGCGCAAAAAAGTATTTTGTGCGGGTATGGCGTTGCTCAAAGCTTTAGGATCGGCGGGATAATAACGGCTAACACCGCGGCTATCGGTATGACGAATTAAGGTATAGGTTTTGCCATCATTCGCAATTTCCATAGCTAAAATATTACCGGTAGATACCAAATTATTTTGCACATAGCTGGATTCATAAATAACTTTGAAATGATCTCCTGGTTTTAATCCATGCTTAAAATTAATTTTTGAGGCGAATAAACGCGTGGCATCCAGTATGATTTTTTGCGGTAAGTGTTGCTCTACGCCTGCTTCATAGAAAGAAGAACCAATCACGCCTGCTGCTATAGTAGGCATGACCTGAGGTGTTTTTTTAGTGAGCTTGGCATCGAAGTTATCGTCTAATCTAGTGACAGATAAAGTTTGTGTAGGCGATGGGTTGTAAGTGAGATCAGTTAATTCTTGTTCGGCATTGACATGTATATTGACGATTTGTCCTGGGCTAATATGGGCAAGCGTGCGTTTTACCAGAGGTATAGACAACAGAGCCGATATATCTTGGGTTTGTATATTTTGTGCTAGTAACAAGTCGCTTAAAGTATCTCCAGGGTGTATCAATACATTTTTGTCGTAAGCCTGTGGTATTGGCGGTGCTGCTTCTTCGGCCGCATTGCTAGAATCAATAGCAACGGTATTGATGGGTAGTGGAGTAGATAAATCGTTGGTATTGATGGATAGTGGAGTAGAAAAGTCACTTTGTTGATAACGAGTGTCATCGTATGCAGTGCTAGGAACATCGTTTTGTGTCCAAAAGAAAATAAAAGATGCGGCCAATAAAGACAACAGCAGCAGTGGGTATAGACCTATACGTAGCCGATTACGTGTATCCTTACGTGTGCTAGCCACAGGTGTATTCTTACGTATGGCAGCCATAGCGCCACGTGTTTTCGAAGAAGAAATCATAAACTAACCTACCTAATTTATCCTTTAAAGCCTAGTTAAGATGCAACCATATCCCTGTACACTAGCGCGCAGTCAGGATGTTCGTGGGCTTGGGAAGAAACAAGTTTTTCACGCAAAAGAACTTACTTACCCAGATCCATCAATATTCTGAAGATAACGCTTTGTGTGTGCATCTACATTGGGTATATTACCGTATCACCACAACGAGATCAACGCGAATGATTGAAAAAAAGCAAATTTTTTGCGATCATGCTTATTCAAAGCGATGATTTAAACAGAAAATATACAACCTTAGGGGATGCTGGTGTCTATAGATACAGTTTTAGCCGAATTAAAACGCGGTGCCAATGAAATTTTAATTGAAGACGAATTGCGTGAACGTCTTAAAAAAGGCAAAAAATTGCGCATTAAAGCGGGATTTGATCCTACTGCCCCAGACTTACATTTAGGGCATACCGTACTCATTCACAAGATGAAACATTTTCAAGATGCAGGTCATGATGTTATTTTCTTGATAGGTGATTTTACTGCAACCATAGGAGACCCGAGCGGTCGGAATGTAACGCGTAAACCCTTGTCTAGTGTAGAAGTTTTAGAGAATGCAAAAACCTACGAAGCACAAATTTATAAAATTTTAGATAAAAAAAGAACCATTGTCGAATTCAACTCGCGTTGGATGGGGAAACAATCTGCCGCGGATTTAATTGCATTAGCCTCACAAGTTACGGTGGCGCGCATATTGGAACGAGAAGATTTTAGTCAACGTTATCAAAATGGTCATGCGATTGCATTGCACGAACTTCTATATCCTGTAGTACAAGGCTATGATTCAGTTGCCTTGCAAGCGGATGTAGAATTAGGTGGTAGCGATCAAAAATTTAATCTGCTGATGGGGCGTGAATTGCAGCGCATGTATGGGCAAGCACCACAAGTGGTGATGACCATGCCATTGTTAGAAGGTTTAGACGGCGTTAGAAAAATGTCCAAATCCTACGATAATTACATCGGCATTGATGAACCGGCAGAAAGTATGTTTGGCAAACTGATGTCTATTTCCGATGACTTGATGTGGCGTTATATAGAGTTATTAAGCTTAAAATCGCTGACTGAAATTCAACAATGGCAAAAATTTGTGAAAGACGGCGGCAATCCACGAGATGTTAAAGTGGATTTCGCTAAAGAAATAGTCGCGCGTTTTCATTCCGCAGAAGCGGCTAACCAGGCACACGAAGCCTTTGTAGCGCGTTTTCGCGAACACCAATTGCCTAGCGATATTGAAGATATAGAGATCACCAGTAATGATGATACGATGATGATTTGCAACTTGCTAAAAGAAGCCAATCTAGTGCCCAGCACTTCTGAGGCTTTGCGTTTAATTCGCCAAGGTGGTGTGCGCGTGGACGGTGAACGCATTGAAGATGGTAAACACTTAGTACCCATCGATACTTTTCATGTCTATCAAGTGGGCAAAAGGCGCGTGGCGAGAGTAAAGTGGCGCCATAGGTAACGCTTTGTATTTTTTAAATGAATCCCATCACAATTTCGCTTTCAAAATAATAGCAACAACCGCATTGGCTATGCCCAGTAATAGAAATAAATGCAGTACAGATAAACCTAAACCCAACAATAACATGCTGGCTATGGAAGAAAGCACCATAAAGAGCGCATTAAAAATATTATTGGTGGCAATAACGCGAGCGCGGTGAGTGGGCTCAGATTGTGTTTGCAACAACGTATACAGTGGTACGATGTATATACCGCTGCAAATGGCAATGCCTAAAAAATCTAAACTGATACGCCAATGAGCAAGGGTATGAAAAAAAGCAGTAAAATGAAGTAATTCCCCACTTTTATCAACGCCCGTGGAACTGGCGAAAAATAGATCGACAATAAAAACAGTCACAGCCATCATTGCCCAGGGGACAGAGTGTGTATCAATACGGCCTTTTTGTATTCTCGTACATAAGTAAGAACCTATGCCTATACCCACGGAAAAAAGACTTAAAAATAGGGTGACCACAGTGGAACTTGCGTGTAAGATATTTTTAGTAAACAACGCTAATAACATTAAAAATGTTGCACCAACCAGCCAAAACCAAGAAATACCCATTATGGTGAAATAAATGCGAGGCTGTTGCAGCGCGTAACGAATTACCTTTATTGTTTCCTGGATTATATTCCACGATAACGGTGTACCGACTTGCGTCACAGTGGCTTTAGGTATAGCAAAAGAAGTGCTTAAACCTAGAATAGCAGCTAATAGTATTAAGAATGAAACCACTTCTGTGCCATGAGGAATGCCAATGAATAACCCTCCTAATAGAGTGCCGATCAGAATGGCTAAAAAAGTACTGGCTTCGATCAAGGCAGTACCTGGAATTAATTCATTTTTGTATAAATGATCAGGCAAAATGGCGTATTTCACTGGACCAAAGAAAGCAGCTTGTGCGCCGATCAAAAATAAAGCCAGCAGTAACAAATAAAAATTGCTATAACAGAAACCTATAGCGGCTAATATCATTATGATGCATTCTAAACATTTGCTGTATCGTGCCACAGTAGATTTGTCAAAGCGATCGGCTATATGTCCGGCGGTGGCTGAAAATAGGAAAGAAGGTAAAATAAATAAAGCTCCTCCCAAAGTAACCCATTGCTCTGCACTAGCCTCGCTGGCTAGGCTATAGGTGATGAGAATGAATACGGCGTTTTTAAAGAGGGAATCATTTAACGCCCCAAAAAATTGAGTCAAAAATAAGGGCAAAAAGCGGCGTACACGCAATAGGGAAAGTACAGTATTGCTCATATATGGGTAATCTTATGAAGTAACAAGCTTTTAATCTACGCTTGCATATCCAGCCTGTCAAGTAGAAAAGCCTATCAATTGAACTATACTGTAACAATAAACACTGGGAAAAAACCATGCAAACAATTGGGCCATATGAAATCACAGAAACCTTAGGCGTAAATGGTAGATATTTGATTTATAGAGCAAAAACTGCCGGCAGCTCTGAGAGATACCTAATAAAAACCTTACGCCCCAATGAAATAGAACAAGGCGACCATGCTCAATTACAGTATGAATATGCCTTATTACAGGGTTTAGGTCCTCAGGGTGGCCATTTTCCTGAAATTGTAGGTTGGGTAGAAAAAGATAATCCCACGCATTTAATTTTAAAAGACGAAGGTTTTATATTTTTAAATCAAGCCATTACCCGAAAACCCTTGAATTTAGCGCGATTTTTTCCTTTGGCGATTCAGTTAGCGAAAATGCTGGCTGAAATTCACAATGCAGGAATTATTTTTAAAAATATTAATTCACGCAGTGTGTGGTTTCGACCCACAGACAATGCGGTACAAATCGCCGATTTTTCTATTGCCACCAAAATGAATCGCACCATAGTCCCTAATGATCCTCCGCGCTTATTACAAGGTACCTTAGAATACATTGCTCCCGAGCAAACAGGGCGTATGAACAGACCTTTGATGCAGACCGCCGATTTATATTCCCTAGGCATTTTATTTTACGAGTGTTTAAGCGGCCACGTGCCCTTTACCGGTACCAAACCCATGGACATTATATTTGGTCACATGGCAACTGTGCCTAAGGATTTACGTCAATATGATAGTACGCTACCATTAAGTCTTTGCGCTATAGTCATGAAACTTCTATCCAAAATGAGCGAAGACCGCTATAAAAATGCTTTAGGTTTAATGGTGGATTTGGAGCACGCTTTTAAAGATTGGCAAGAAGGGAAAGGTTATGAAGTATTTCCACTAGGCCTAAGCGATATCGCCACACGATTGCAGCTACCGTCTAAACTCTATGGCCGTAAAAATGAAACCGAAATATTATTTGATGCTTTTGATACGCTGTGTGAAGATAGACGAAGTGCCCTCATTACTGTGTCGGGCCATTCAGGTATAGGTAAAACCAGTCTAGTGCACGAGTTAGTCCCCAAGATTGCTTTAAACAACGGGCTTTTAGCATCCGGTAAGTTTGATAAATTCCAACAAAGCGATACCTATGAAGGATTAAGACAAGCTTTAGATAAACTAGTGCGTTATCAGCTCAGTTTACCTGAAGAAGAGTATACTGAATTTAAAGAAAGAGTGTTAACCGAGATGGGCAGCGTTTTAGCGGTTATCACGGATTTTGTACCGCGCCTAAAAATCATTGTAGGCGAGCCAGAAGCTTTACCGGAAGTAGGAATAGCCGCGACCAAAAATCGGTTTGAATTAGCCCTGCAGCGCTTTATTAAATTGATTGCGCGTTATCACCCTTTAGTTTTGCTTTTAGATGATATGCAATGGGCTAATCTGTCGCTGTTTGATTTTTTAAAAAAGCTGGTGTTAAGTGAAGATATCAAAAATTTACTGATAATTATGTGTTATCGTAGCAATGAAGTGAGTGATGAACATCCGCTTATGTTGTTTTTAAGCGCTATAGAATCGAAAAAAGCCATTAAAAAAATAATATTAAAAGGTCTTGATAAAGAAGCTCGGGATCAATTATTAGAAAATATGCTTTATTTGCCTGTCAAAGAGCTGCAATTTTTAAGTAATCTCATGGAGCAAAAAACTGAAGGCAACCCTTTCTTTCTGTTAATGTTACTAGAAGACCTATACCGTAAGAAATGCTTGTCGTTTTCATTGGAGAATAAGCGTTGGGTATGGGATGAAAAATGTATTGCGCAAATGTCTTTAACCGATAATGTCCTTCACTTTATATCTAGACGCATTGCTAAATTGACGAATCAGACCAAGGATAGTTTGCATTTAGCGGCCTGTATAGGGGGGACTTTCAGTCTGCAAGACTTAGCATTAGCACAAAAAGAAACGGCTTTACTGGTTGCCCATAGTTTACAACCCGCCTTACAAGAAAATCTGATAGTGCCCACTCAGCTCAAAGATGAATGGCTAGAAGGCGTATTAGAGGTAGAGCTTTTAAAACGAGAATATCGTTTCCAACATGATAAAGTTCAACAAGCTTGTTATGAGTTAAAGCCTATAGAAGAAACAAATCATATCCATTTAGAATTGGCTCGTCGCTGGGCTACGTCGTACAAGCCTGGTGATGCTGGAACGCGCGTTATGGCTATTGCCGACCAATTTAATAAAGGTTTAATCTATGTGGTGGACCTTGCCGAAAAACGAAAAATTGCCGAGTTTAATTATGAGGCAGCCCAGATTGCATTACAGTCTGCGGCTTACACTCTCAGTTATCAATATAGCGGTATGGCCAAAAGTTTGTTGCCCGAGACGGCTTGGGAAACCGATTATGATTTTTGTTTTAATGTGTATTTCTCTTATATACAAAGCGCTTTTTTGTCCAGGTACTTTAATGAGGCCTCGCAAGCGGCAGAAGAAAGTTTACTCAAAGCCAAAACTAATTTAGAAAAAGTGAAATTGCTCAAGTTAAAAGGCGATTTAAATCGTGTCACTAACGCTTCAGAAGGCGGCGCGGCCTCATTTGAAGAAGGTTTACGATTATTAGGTTATCCCGATGCTGCTAAAAAGCCCAGCAGACTAAATTTACTCTGGACAGTTATTCGGTTTAAATGGTATTTAAAGTATAGGCTTATTCCCCTAGAAAACTTACCTCAAAACCCCACAGCAAAGCAACAAATTCTAGTTTCTACTATGATTCATCTAGCAGAAGAAGCCTATTATAGCGGGGATATATTGCGTTGGGCCTATATTATAATGACGTGGGCTATAGACACTTTCCCAGAACATACTCAAAATTTCAGAGCGACAACGTACCTTATCAATGCTCTATTATTTCCGCATAGCAGTTACGCGCATACTTTGTATCAAGAAGCCTTACCAGTCATGGAAGATTCTACATCAGTAGAAGAAAAAGCTGCTTTTTATCTTGCAGGAAGTGTACTTCATGCTTCTTGGCATCAACCTTGGTCTGAACTCGTAGATAATTACAAAATAGCGATGTCTATGTGTGAGAAAGCAGGTGCCTTAGAATTTCTATCATTTAGCTTATTAAATCATATCTTGTATGATGTTACGTTGCCCCTACCCATTGTGGTTAAAAAAATGTCTGATCTAATTCCGCACGCCAAAGAAGGTAGCCCACGTACGGCGGCTATTCTTGACATCATGCATCGATATGCTCTTAATTTAAGCGGTGGCTGTGCATTTAATAGTTGGAAAAAAGATGATTTTGATGTGGAAGCACGCGTGTCTTTTTTTGAAGAACAATCCTATGAGCTAGGTCTGTATAACACGTATATTTTTCAACTAAAGACTACAGTGCATTTAGACGATGATTCCAAACTTATAGAACAAACTAAAAAGTTGATGTCTGTTTTGAGCGGTATCAGCACCAGTAATGATACTTATATTATGTTAGCAGCGTATCTTTATTTGTTTATCGCTAAGAGTAGCCTCTATCCTAGCTTCAGTCGCTTAGAAAAAATTAAGACCCGGATTCAACTGTATAAACATCATCGTGCGGTTAAAGGTTGGGTCAAATTCTGTCCAGAGAATTTCTCCCATTGCGAAGTATTAATGCGCGCAGAGCTTGCAGGATTAAATGGAAATCTAAAAAAAGCCTTAGCACTCTATGATGAGGCTATAAGCCTAGCGACTGAGCATCATATGCCAGAGCATGCTTGTTTGGCCGTACAACAGGCGTTAAAGATTTGTGCCATGCGTCGTCAGCCAGAGCTAATCTATCAATATGCTAATAAAGCGGCCCGGCTTTATGCGCAATGGGGTGCTTTTGGCGTGGTTAAAATGCTGCAAGAAAAGTATGCGCTGTATTTAACCGCAGATTCTATGGCGTTATCTGAACAACGAGAACTCAGTCAAGAAGATTACAATGCTCGTTATGGTCTAGATGCACGCAGTATCATGTTGGCGACTCGTGTCATTAATAAGGAATTTCAATTAGGTGCGGTGTTGAGTAACGTTATGAAACTCTTGATTGAAGATGTCACGGCTACGCGAGGCGCACTTTTCTTGATGTTAAAAGATGTTTTCTGGATGGAGTCTTATTACGACAGTGACCAAGGAGAGATTCAATCTCTAACACATACACCATGGAGAGATGCAAAAATTTGTCAAGATGTTTTTCTGCAAACTTGGAGTGAGAAAAAAGAAATTCTTATCATGGATGTAAGCAAAAACGAGGAATTTAAAGATAATCCATATTTACAAGCATCGGGAGCAAAATCTTTAATCAGCGTACCTATTTTTAATGCCGATGGTGATGCAGTCATAGGTGTTATTTATTGCGAGAATAAATTGTCTACGGATTCTTTCACGGCAGATCGTTTGATGATATTGCGCGCATTGTCCATGCAAATGTCTATATCCATAGATAACTCTAGATTGTATACTTTGTTTGAACGATTTGTACCTAAACCGTTCTTAAGTCAGCTAGGACAAGCAAATATTTTTGACTTAGACGCGGGGGACTCAGTCAGCAAAGATATGAATGTGCTATTCATGGATATACTCAACTTTACCAGTTTTTCTGAGAAACATAAATCCGAGATTATATTCCAATTTATCAATGAATACTTGTTGGAAGTAACACCACTGATTCACAGTCATCATGGCTTCATCGATAAATTTCTGGGGGACGGGGTGATGGCTTTATTTCCAGGGGAAAGCCAAATTGCTTTAAAAGCTTGTGTGGAAATGCAGCACAGAATTGCTGATTTTGCTAAAACCCGCACCGATTTACAGTTAGATGTGGCCATGGGTTTACACTATGGCCCTTTGATGCTAGGTATAGTGGGTGAAGCAACCCATATAGAAGGTACGGTCATCGGCGATACTGTCAATGTGGCTTCACGTTTAGAGGCATTGAATAAAATGTTTAACACCCAATGTCTGTTGAGTGATGCTGTGAAGATGACTTTGCTGGCCAACGAACACTATCATTTGCGGCCTGTAGGTAAAATTCGTTTGATGGGACGTAAAGAAGCCATGACGGTATGGCAATTATTGGATAGTATTAAAGATCGCAATGAACGTGCTTTACACATAGGGCAGTTGTCTTTGTTTGAGGAGTATTATCAAGCCTATTTGCAACGCGATTTCAAGGCGGCTAGGATTGGTTTTGACGCGCTATTCAAAGACAATCCTAATGATGGCGTTTTAGCTTTTTATACGCAAGCCTGCCGTTACTATGAACAAACACCGCCACCTGCGGAGTGGCAAGCGGAAATACAGATGCTACTTAAGTAGCTATATTCATTCTCCAAAATTATGCTATACTTTCCGCCATATTTGAGACCATCAGTCAGGAGTAAACCGTGAGCATTGAAACCATTAAAAATTTAATCGAAGAACATGAAATTCGTTATGTTGATTTACGTTTAACTGGTTTAGATGGCAAAGAACAACATTTAACCATCCCCATCCATGCAGTAGATGAAAATTTCTGGACAGAAGGGAAAATGTTTGATGCCTCTTCTATACGAGGATTTAAAGGAATACAAGAATCCGATATGGTTCTAGTGCCCGATATCGCTTCAGCCGTAATGGACCCATTTTACAGCGATGCTACCCTGAATATCCGTTGCAATGTCATAGAGCCTAATACCATGCTGCCCTATCAGCGTTGCCCACGGGCTTTGGCTGCACGCGCAGAACATTATTTACGCGCTACTGGTATCGCCGATGCGTGCTATTTTGGTCCGGAGCCAGAATTCTTTATTTTTGATGATGTGCGCTGGTCTGTTAATATGCAAGGTGCTTCGTATAGCATCGATTCAATCGAAGGCGCTTGGAATTCAGCCGCAGCATTAGATGGCGGCAATATGGGTCATAGGCCCGGTGTGAAAGGAGGGTATTTTCCAGTACCACCAGTAGATTCATCACAAGATATACGCTCTGCCATGTGCAATACATTAGAAGCAATGGGCTTAGTAGTGGAAGTGCATCACCATGAGGTGGCTACGGGGAATCAAAATGAAATTGGTACTCGTTTTAACACTTTGCAGAAGAAAGCCGATGAAATGCAGATTTTTAAATATGTAGTGCATAATGTGGCGCATTTATATGGTAAAACAGCAACCTTTATGCCTAAACCATTAGTGGGAGATAATGGCAGCGGGATGCATTGTCACCAATCTCTAATGAAAACAGGCGTTAATTTATTTTCTGGTGAAAATTATGCAGGTCTTTCTGAAACCGCTTTATATTATATAGGCGGTATTATCAAGCATGCACGCGCTTTAAATGCGTTAACCAATCCGGCTACAAACAGTTATAGGCGTTTAGTTCCAGGTTATGAAGCACCTGTCATGTTGGCGTATTCTGCGCGCAATCGTTCTGCTTCTATACGGGTACCGTTTACACCTAGCCCTAAAGGCAGACGCATTGAAGTGCGTTTCCCAGATCCACTCTGTAATCCTTATTTGGCTTTTTCGGCAATGATGATGGCAGGGCTAGATGGTATTCAAAATAAAATTCACCCGGGTGAACCTATAGATAAAGATTTGTATCATTTACCTCCTGAAGAAGCACGCGAGATCCCTACAGTAGCAGACAATTTATTTCAAGCTTTGGATGCGTTAGATGCTGATCGCAGCTTTTTGTTAGCAGGCGAGGTATTTAGCAACGATATCATCGATGCCTATATAGGTTTGAAAGAGAAAGAAGCCAAGCAAGTATCTATGATGACGCATCCGTTAGAATTCGAGTTGTATTATAGTAGTTAGTACTCTTCGCAACTGATTTTTAGGGGGTGTTGCCTTCGCCCATCTCGCACCAGTCATGTAGGGTACTACACTCCTGGTGCTCGAGGACTAGTCTTCTACCCTAAAAACCAATTGCTGTGAGTATATTACTTTATATTTTCCGCAGGATTCGACAAACACGCTTCTTGAAATAATGCCAGCGGAATCAGCATGCATAATACAATGCCACCCAATAATTTAAATGGGTAACTCCACACATTACCTATGTCTATTCCTGTAGGGGGTAATAATCCTAATACAATAGTCGCCAAACAAGTTAGAGTGCCAATTCCAGCTAAGATCCACATGCCTGTCGTACCACCAGGCACATTGTAGGTGCGATAGTGTAAGGGATATTTATAACGCAAATGAATAGCAGCAGCGAACATAAATACGTAGACGATCATCGCCAACTGAGCCGCCAATGCCGATAACACCCAATACGAACTTTGTATAGTCGGCATATAGACAAAAGTAAGCGAAATTAAGCTAAAAATAACGGCTTGCAGTAATAATAAAGTAACAGGCGCTTCTTTTTTATTGGTATAACTCAACCATGCCGGTAAACATTCATCTTCAATAGCGATCATCAGTCCACGCACGGGGCCTATCACCCAAGTTGAAACGCTACAAAAAGCACCGAGGATGATCATTAAAATAAGCCACGGGGTTAAGGCTTGTAAATGAAAAGGCGTTAAGAAAGCAACAAAAGCATCGATTAATCCTGAAACTAAATCGAGTTGTTGTTTGGGTAACACGATGGCAATAGCCAAAGAAGATAGGGCTAAAGACAGCAAAATAATTAAAGCGGAATAGGCAATCGCTTTAGGGTAATCGCGTTTAGGATGGCGCACGTTTTCGGCATGGGTTGCAGACATTTCCATCCCCAGTAAGCCAAATAATACTGCTACTAAGAAAGCTAAATCACCACTAGTGTGATTGGTGGGAAGAAAGGAATGCCAGTGAAAATCAATTTGGCTAGGGTGACCTAGCAGTAGCCATACGGCGGCCAATATGATTAAGAAGGTGATAGGCAATAAAGTACCAATGATGGCGCCGGCAGTGCTGATCCAACTGGATAATTGAATACCGCCGCAGTTGATTAAAGTGGTTATCCAGAAACTGCCTAGTAAGACGCTGATGAGATACGTTTTGCTGTGCGCGAGTGCTGGGTTAAACAAATAGGCGAGCGTAGTGGCCACAAAGGCCAAAATGGTGGGATACCAGACGATATTATAAAACCATTGCAGCCAAATGGTCACAAATCCCCAGCGTTTACCAAAGGCTTCACGCACCCAAATATAAATGCCACCCGTTTGTGGCCAGCCTGTAGCCAGTTCGGCGGCTACAAAGGCGATGGGAAAGAAGAATAATAGCGCGGCTAAGACATAGTAGAAAATGAGACTGGCACCCAATTGGGCATTGATGGATAAGCTTCTTAGACTGTCCACCGCAATGACATTGATCATGACTAAGCTAAATACGGATAAAACCTTACGATGTGTAGGCGCGGCGGTATTAGACATAAATGGATTATCTCTATAGGGCTTTGTTTATGGAGAAACAGTATATCATTCCCTACAACGGCGCTGCAATCGCTTCTCGCACTCGTTGTAGTAATTTCATGCGATCGCGTAGGGTGTATTGCTTCGCATCAATCGGTTCGCCCAGATGTACTTGTACTTTTTGTCCTAAACGAAAATGCAATGTTTTTGCAGGCAACAGTTGATCGGTACCGATGATGGTAACCGGAATAATAGTCGCGCCAGTTTGTATGGCTAGATTAAAAGCGCCTTTCTTAAAAGCTTGTAATTGCCCATCGCGCGAACGTGTGCCTTCCGGTGCTATCCACAAGCGTATGCCTTGCTTCATTTTTTCCGCCGCCACTTCTAAGTCTTTCACCGCTTGAGTAACATTTTCACGGTCTATGGATACGAAATCGGTTTGTTGCATGGCATCACCCCACAACGGTACTTTAAACAATTCTTTTTTAGCCACCATACGTATTGTGCCGGGCAAAGACACTAATAGCAGCGGAATGTCATATAAGCTTAAATGATTGCTCATGAAGATATACGGCGTTTGCTCTTGAAATTGAATGTGATGACTGTCGATGAAGTCATACTTTAAATCGATGATATTGAGTAAAGCTTGCGCCCAAGCGGTGATGACCTCATTTAACTTTTGTCTGTTGGGTGGTTTCTTCTGAGCATAAAAAATGGTTTTTGCAGAATAATAAATAGTGGTGCCTATCGAGCATAACATGATCCACGCAAAACGAATCGGTAACTTCTTCATTGCGAAATCACCTGAGTATGCTTCACCAAATGTGTCTGCTCTAATTTTGCTTGTACGATTTTAGCGTCACTCGTTGTCGTATAGGGGCCAATCGACAATCTATACCACACCGTGCCATTCACTGTAGCGCTGCTGATGGTGGTGGGATAACCTTGTAAGATCAATTTTGCTTTTAATTCATCGGCATCTTGATAGTTACGAAAAGCCGCTAATTGTAATGCATAATGATGACTAGGCGGTATGACGACGGTTGGGGTAGCCACGGTAATGGGCGCGGGTGTTTTTGCCGCGGGTGTAGTATTTTGTGCGGTAGATGTGGCAACAAGTGTTGTACTGGGTGCAGCAACGACTACTGCTTTTGTAGTCGCTGGCGCAGTGGCCGTTTTTTGTGTGCCATTGCCTTGCGGTAATAGAGTGTAAAACTGATAATCAGGTTCTACAAAAGCGCGTTTAGATGTTGTTTTACCAGCCACAACTTTTTGCGAATGCGTGGATAATAAAGGCAATGGGGTTATATAGTAATTGTAAAAAACAATGGCACCAGCGCCAATGACCAATAAAGATGCGTAAAAAGTAAACTTATTACCGCCTTGATTATTACTTTTTTTACGTCGTCTAGAACTAGACGAGGCGCTTGCGCGTTTTCTTTTCGCTGTTGCCATAAGAGTTTATTTTCCTTTTTTATTTACATGACTTCCGGATAACTTACCCCAAGCAGGGTTAACCCATGTCGTAACACAGTTCGTACGGCGCTGATCAAACACAAGCGCGCATCACGTAACGTACCGTCCTCTACCAAAAATTGGTGCGAGTTGTAATAGGTGTGAAATTGTCCCGCAATCGTTTTTAGAAAATGGGCAATTAAATGCGGTTCATATTGTAACGCCGCTTGCTCTAATAACGCAGGATAACGATTCAAACTTTCACATAATTCTTTTTCTTCGTCTAGCGTTAATACATCCAAGTGTGCTAAGCCAGCAGCTTCATTGTAAACTAAACCTTGTGCTTGCAATTGTCTAAAGACGCTGCAAATACGCGCATGTGCATATTGTATATAATAAACAGGATTTTCATTGCTTTTAGATTTTGCTAGATCCAAATCAAAATCCATGTGTTGTTCATGACGCCGCGCGACATAAAAAAAGCGCGCTGCATCGCGACCGACTTCCTCTCTTAATTCACGCAAGGTAACAAAGGAGCCGCTACGAGTAGACATCTGCACGCGTTCTTTGCCACGATATAATACCGCAAATTGAATTAGTGCTACCGATAAACGGCTGCTGTCTAAACCTAAAGCGCTGAGCATGGCTTTGATGCGAGGGGCATAGCCATGGTGATCGGCACCGAGCACATCAATGACACGATGTGCTTTAGCAAATTTTAAAACGTGATAAGCAACATCGGAAGCAAAATAAGTCGGTTGACCATTCTTACGCACCAATACGCGATCTTTTTCATCGCCAAACTCGGTGGCTTTAAACCATAAGTTACCCTCTTTTTCATAAGTGTGCCCTAGTGCTTTTAATTTTTCAACGCCTTGTTGTAACAAGCCTTGTTGTAACAGTTGTTTTTCAGAAAACCACTCATCAAAATGCACGCCAAAACCATCTAAATCATTGCGTATATCCGTTAATACATCGGTTAAAGCAAGATTAAAGACAATGTTATAATTGGCCTCGCCCAAAGTTTGTTTCATGGCGTTGATTAAATCGTCTACGTGTTTGTCTTTATCGCCATCCGTTTCTCCTTCATCGGGTGTAATATTATTCCACCAAGTACTAGGCGCGTGTTGCAAACTATTATGATGCGTTTGTTTTAATTGTTCGGCGATGGTAATGACATAATCGCCCTTATAGGCATTGCTAGGGAATACAAAGGTTTCACCGCAAAGTTCTAAATAACGCAACCATACGCTTAAGGCGAGTATATTCATCTGCCGCCCGGCATCGTTGACGTAATATTCACGGTGTACGGCGTAACCTTGGCTGGTCAATAAATTGCCTAAGGTATCGCCATAAGCGGCACCACGGCCATGACCTACGTGCAAGGGACCTGTGGGGTTGGCCGAGACAAACTCCAAATAAACTGATTCATTTTTGCCCAGATTGCTGTTGCCATAATGTTCTTTTTGTTCCAAGACCTGCTGAATGACCGCCAAAAAGCCCTGTGTTTTGACAAAGAAATTAATAAAACCGGGACCCGCAATGTCCACACGGCTGATAAGGGGATCTTGCGGTAAGTGAGCGATAATTTGTTCAGCCACGGCTCGTGGTGCTTTTTGCAGCGGTTTGGCCAATAACATGGCAACATTGCAAGCAAAATCGCCAAATTGCTTATCGCGCGTGTGTTCAATTTGAATGCTAGGGTGACTATCTTCAGGCAATAAGCCTTGCTGACGCATAGCCTGTAATGCGTTTTCAATGAGCTGACTGATTTCTTGCTTCATATTTATTTAGGGTACCCGTTTATATAGAGGGGCATTATATCGTCTTGCTCGCTATTTGTCATTATATGCTCTATTATATTATTCAAGCTTTGGCAGATAATAATGGTGAACGAAATGTTAATGAACAAACCTGCAGCTAATAAAATGACCGGGTTAACGCTGCTGGAAACTATGTTAGCGCTAGCAGTGGGTACTGTGGTACTAGTGGGCGCGATCATCTTCTACCAGTCAACCCGACAAAATGCTAACGTCAGTAAAACCATGAGCGATATGAATGCGATTAGAACGGGGTACAAATCTTATCTTGCCAGTGGCTACCAATTTAATGCTTCCACCGATGCTTTACAATTGCAAGCGGTGCAAGATGCAGGCTTTTTACCTAACCCATTAAATAACGCGTGGGGACAGGCTTATGCCGTTTCAGTCAACAATTCCACTTATCCTGGATATATCGTGATAGGTATTCCGGGGCTAGATGCGGCTACAAATAAACCCAGTAATAATACGTGTCAGACTATATATATTGCGGTTCAGGCTACGAGTGGTTTGTCTGCTACCCCGGCAGGGAATATTAAATGTGGTTTTCGTTACCGCTTTCCTTAGGGCCTGTAAAATATAAATATCGCTCTATTAAGACAGTTCTTAAGAAAACTCGCTATTTGTCATAATATGCTCTATTATAATGTGTAACGTATTGAAAAATGGATAGATGCGCGGCATGGCCAAAGAAAAAGTGACAAAAAAAGCATCGACTGGGTTTAACCTAGATCGACTACTATTTCGCAGTGGTGATCAGCAAAGCTTTTTAGAAGATTTGGCTACTTTAGTAGAAGACGGTGTGCCCGCCAATAAGGCTATTAGCGTGCTAGAAAAGGTCCTAGAAGGGCCAGCCAAGAAAGTGGCTCAAAGTATTAGCAGCTCACTTGCTCATGGACAATCTTTTTCTGATGGTATGGTAGGGTGGTTTCCGCATTATGTAGTAGAGCTCGTGCGCATTGGTGAGCAGAGCGGTACCATGGTACACAATATACGCGTAGCGGCGGAGGCCCTAGGGCAGCAATCACAAGTGATATCGACTTTATTTTCTGAGTTGACTTATCCCATAGTGGTATTGGCTTTTGCCTGTGGCATTATCATGAATTTTAATACCAAGGGCGGTATTTTGGATCAATTTGCACAAGTTAAGCCCGTATCTGTATGGCCTGAGAGCGGTCAAATTTTGTACTACTCAGCTCAGCTGTTAACTGATGGCTGGTGGGCGATTATTCTGGGAGTTATCGCTTTTATAATGTTATTAAATTTTATGCTGAAAACCTATATAGGTCCTGGGCGTGACGCTATCGACCAACTTCCGCTGTTGAATCTTTATCGTAAGTTGACAGCAGCGAGTTTTATGGAAACAATGGGCTTATTGGTATTAAATGGCATAGTGTTCAAGCAAGCCTTGGCTCTAATCTCTAGACAAGCAAGCGTCTATCTTCGTTTTCATATGCGTTTAATGGAACGACGTTTGGGTAAGGGCGAAGGCAATATTGCCGATGTGTTGAATACAGGATTAATTGATCGCGGCGATATTATACGCTTGCGCGCTATTGCCGAGGCTAAGGGATTTGAACATGCGCTGGTGCGCCAAGGTAAGCAGGCTAATATCAATGGCATGAAAGTCCTGAAAAAAGTCAGTAAGTTGACGGGAGCGCTTATCTTGGCTTTGAGCACGGTCGCAGCGGGATTGATGGTCATGGGGACGTATAGTATTTCGCAAGTTCTGGGCAGTTAAGAGAATGATAAATAGAAATAATAGTTTTTTTCGTGAGTGTGTGTATTTTTTAATTTA
>JBIPMB010000286.1:0-7013 GCA_044369355.1 Gammaproteobacteria bacterium
TTTTGCTTTCCATGTCGGAAACCGTTCTTTGACACTTCACTTGAGTTGCAGGTCGGACAGTGCATACCTTTGGCTTGTTTTCTACACCTCTACACTTACAACACCCTCCTTTAATTAAGCAACGCCATTAATGCTTCATCACGGTACAGAGTTTTTGCGGGGCAAAGTTTCTGGGAGAGCAGCAATTGATTGGGCTTAAACTTTGATGGGTGCAGTTTTGGGTTTTGGGAGGTAATAAATCGATGGATAGATTGGATTTGCAGGTTACGCGGAAGTTTCGCGATCGCCTTCAGTCGATAATTCCGATCGTCGATTTGCGGGTGTTTGGTTCGCGGGCGCGGGGGGATGCCCAGCCGGATTCAGATTTGGATGTGTTTATTAAGGTGGCAACGCTTGATCGCACGACTCGCGAGTTGATTTATGAGATTGCGTGGGAGGTTGGCTTTGAATACGATCGAGTGATTTCGACGTTTGTGGTGTCGGTGGATCAGGTTGAGTCTGGAGCGGTGGGGGCTAGTCCGCTGCTGGCGCGGGTGCTGGAGGAGGGGATTTTGGTATGAGTGAGAATTTACGGCTGTTGGTGCAATATCGCTTGCGAGAGGCGGGCGTTTGATGAGCGGCAGGCTCATGATTATGGGGAGATGTTAGAGCCGGATGTGGAGCTAGCGGATACTCTGTTGCGGCAGGCGGTCTCGTTTGTGGACGCGATCGAGGTTTATCTTGGCGTACAGTCTGAGGCGAAGTTGTAGCAGCCGGTTGTCTGTCCTGCTTCGCGCATTTTTGCAGTAATGGATACAACAACAGGGTTACCAGATTGGATTATGATATCCGGTAACTTATTTAGCTCTGGCAGGTACGCATGTCGAACGGCGATCTCGATCTAAATCAGGTTAGCTTGCCTGATCTGGTAAACCAACACATCAACAATGCGGCAGATTTGTTGATGGTGTCGTCGCGGCTTTTGCCGGGGGATAGGATCGATCTATTTTTTGCGTTGGCGGCGAATCGTCCGGAGGTGGCGTTTCATTCGTTCATGGCGATTTTGGAGACGAATGCCGATCCGACGTATCGGGCGTTGGCGTTGCGTGGGGTGGGTCGGATTCAGGATGAGGCGATGTTGGGTAAGATTCGGGCGTGTGAGTCGGAGGATGCGCAGGAGTTGGTGCAGTTTTTTGCGGCGGAGTTGAAGGGTAAGGGGGCGCACAGTAATGATTTGACGCGGTGGGCGGCGGCGGATGCGATGGTGAATATTGAGTATTCGGCGTATACGCTTCAGATGACGGAGTTGGGCGGGATTGGTGAACCGCCGCAGCGGATTGCGAAGGAGATTGTGGGGAGTTATTTGGCGAAGGGGGAGCGGTTGAAGCGGTTTGATTCGCAGAATGAGCCAACGGCGGAGTATGAGCGGTATTTGGATTTTTGGACGTTTGGGCCTGCTGAACGGTTGTTTCAGGAGAAAAAGCTGGATACAGGCGATCAAAAGCGAATCATGGAAGATTTATCCTTTTTAGGGTTAGAAATCATTCTTAGAACGAAAAAGGCTGGATATAGTGCTGCAAAGCAAAAAATTAGCGACTGTTTTTTGAGATACCCAGAAGATTCGCTGAGTTCACCTAGAGGTCAACTGAAGCGTTTCCTGGGTCAATCGATTTCGGAATCCAAGGTAGACCAGACAATACTAAAGATGAAGGAAGTTTCTCGGGAAAACTTCACTCATCCTAGCTACACAAGAGCAAGCCAAAATTCACCAGATAATCAAACCGAGATGCAACTAAGTGATGTGTCGCTTGCACTGAAGAAGGATATCGCAGCAAACAGGAAGTCTCTGGAAGACCTATTGGTCTGTGTTCATCAAGAGCTGCTAGAAGATCTCGTGGAAGAACGCTTCAGCCAGAGAATTTCATTTCTGGAGAGTGAACTCAAATCCTACGAGTTGTCTCTCGGGAAATTGCAGAATCTAAAAAGGCATCGTGTCTCATCAGAGTACATACACCAATACGATACTGACGACCTCAATTGTAATAGATGGCATAGTGCTACATCTCGAAGACGGATCGATCAGAGAGTTCAGAATGCAGAAAAGCTGATCGTTGCATTGGAGACGATTGAGCCTGTTCAGATCAAAGGAGGCAGTAACGTACTAGAGTTACGTACGTCAGATGCATTTTTTAAGGAGAAAAAAAATGAAGGATTTATATCTTCCTCTGACAGCCTAAAAAACCTGAAGAAATTAACGGCTGAATATGCTCTGGAGGAGGATATACGTACCTCGACGAGCAGTCTCGAAAAAGAGACAGTAAACTCGTTAAGTAAGGCTGAAATTCACTTTTCTAGCTATGTAGAGAATACGCATCGTAGCCTGGACAACGTGCAAGTGAATTTAGCTAAGGAAATTGAGTCATTTTTCTCGAAACGAGAGAAGCAGTTCCGAAACGCTATTTTTGAAGATGAGAGCCAGACTCTCGGATTTTCTGCGAAGCAAGATGCTTTTTTCATCCGAGAAGCTTTTTCAATGGGAGGGTTTCTGAAATGCACCTTTCAATTCTTAGCATTCCTTGTTTGCGCAGCATTCAGCTCACTCCTCTTTGCAGTACCTGTACTTCTAGTTTTAGTTTTCGCACTTCTAGTCACAGCTGCTTTTACTCCTGACATAGCTTCTTGGATGGGTCGGATGGGGTGGGGTGGCCTTTATAATATATCTTTTGTTCTTTGCTTTATCTGTTTTGCATTGGGTGTCTCCATTGCTATGTATCAAGATTTTTCCAAAAAACTACATGAGCGAGCACACGAATTAAAAAAAGGGAAAGCCACACTTCTGTACACACATGGGAAAGAGAAGAATTCTTCCATGAAGGAAAGCTTAGATCCTTTGCTCAAAGATCTAAGCCATGTTCGATAACATCGAAGCGGTAGGGTGCGTCATACGGCAACATCTGGATCGAAACCGACGAAACCACTGACGGCATTGCCACCGACCTCATGCGAGCCGGAACCTCTAATACCGAAATCGTCCTCGGATTTGTCGCAACCGAAGAGCGTTCCCTTTCCGAATTCGCGATCGCCTAAACCACAAACCTCTAGACTTTCCAGTGCTCGCACTCAGCACCACTCCCACCGATCATCCCCTCCACCTTCAGATCCACCGAGACCCAGAAGGTCGCATTCGTCTGCACAAAAATACCGATCGCCCCGATCGCCTCACCGAACAACCCTGGACAACCCTCGCTGAAACCACCTGGCCTGAGAAAATCGACTCAGAGCACAATCTTTACCTCCCCACCAACCTCGATCCCCACCTTACCAAAACCCAACAAACCCTAAACCTCACCCCACTCACAGCCCAAACTCTCCTCACCCTCATCATCACCCCCATCGAAGATCGCCCCTGGAAACCCGCCCTCGATCGCGCCATCCAGCAACTCGAAAAAGCCCAGAAAGCCAACAAAAACTACGACTACGAACGCGCCCTCAAACGCTACCAAGAACTCCGCGACAAAACCGACCATAGCCACCTCTACCAGATAAACCTCTTCGCCCTCAGTCAACACCCCACTGACGCCCAAACCCTTCTGGAGACCGTCCTCAACAACCTCTTACAACCCACCACCCCCAACCGTCCCAGCATCAAAGCCTATCCCCTCGACCATCCTCGGTTTCAACAACACCTCGACGCCATTCAGCACCAAAAACCTATCCCCCGTCCCGAACTCACCCAAGAAGAGCAACGCATCCTCAATCTGCCGATCGCTCAAGCCATTAAAGCCAAAAGCGGCAGCATCCTCAGCCGCCTCAGCGATAACTCCCTCGGAACTCGCCCCCAACTCTCCAGCCAATTCAAAACCGCCTTCAAACTCGACACCGAACCAACCAATCCCGCCCAACTCCCCGGTCACACCTCAACCCCCAGCTCCAGTCCGAACGCTTCAACGCCAACCAACAAAACCAGTTCCCTCGCCAATACCGGAGGCTCCTCCCTTTCCCGACGCAGTGACGCAAGCCAGGAGGCAAGCACCCTGGGAGACCTGCGCCCTCTCAGTAACCTGTTTAACCTGACCTTCCGCAACCGCCTGATCGAACTCTTTGAGCACATCGCCGCTACCGCCCAAACCCAAGCCGATGCTAACCGCACCAGCGACACCCTACAAACCAACGTCACCCTTGACCACTTCCAGCAACACCACCTGGATCTGATAGACCCCGATCGCTACATCGTCGGCATCAGCCCCACCGGGAACCCCATCACCTCCTCCTTCGCCGAGATCCCCCACCGCTTCATCGCCGGAGCCACCGGAGCCGGAAAAAGCAACTTCATCAAGTTCCTGCTCTACCAGCTTTTTCTCGCCGACCCAACCCGCACCATCTGGCTCGCCGACTTCAAAGGCGGTAGCGACTTCCTCGTTCCCTCCAAAGTTTGCCCCGGCCTAAAAATCGTTTCCGACTACGATGAATTTGGCGCACTGCTCGAAGACTTCTGGCAACAACACGAACAACGCATCGCCAGTACCAACCAAAGCGTCGAAGCCCAACTCGACCTGCTGCTACAGTCCGATATCGACATCGATAACATCGACGACGCCCTAAACCAACACACCACCAACTTCTCGCGCAACATTTTGATCATCGACGAGATGGCACAACTCTCGAACCTCAAAACCGATCGCGACAAACGTGACCTCGCCAAAGCGATCGACACCAACATCAACAAAATCGCCCGCCTCGGACGCAGCACCGGCACGCACCTGATCTGCTGTACCCAAAGCCAAGAAATTGACCTCGTCCCCACCGACCTGCTCAACAACATCGGCGATCGGCTCATTTTCCGCGTCGAAAAAGATGCTGTTAGCAACCGCTTTCTCGGCTGCGATAAAGCTTCAAGACTCCCCCAAACCCCCAAAGGTCGCGCCATCTATCGCGGCTCCCGCTACCAAGGCTCCGAAAACGACCTCGACACTGTGATCACCCCGCTCTTTCCGCAAGACCTCAAAGAAGAAGTTAAGCTCTGGAAATCCGTATTTCAAACGTAATACGGTATTTTCGAGCAATATATCCGAGAGCACTGAGTACAGACATTAGCGCAGCCTTTGTACACCGAGTCGTGTGATCTTGGCATAAAGCGACGAAATCAAAACGATCCAATTCTGGCAATAACCATGAATCAACTCATCCCCCTTATTGAAGATTTCTTGGCCGCAATGAAAAAAGTATCCGAAGCGTCCGAAGAACTCAGCAGTCAAGCATCCCGTTTGCCCAGCACCTCTGCTGAAGACCTACCCAGCAAAGTAGACGAACTCAACGAGCTGTGCCTCAACGGTATGAGAACCTACAACGAGGCAATGGCCCTAGTTGAAGATATGCAAGACCTCGTAGGTCGCTAGTCCTGTCGCGACGAAACACTATGAGCTTAGTTCAAAACATCGATCGCCTCATCGATAGTGCTAAACGCGCTGGAGACTTGGCCGAATCACTGTCAGATTTAGCAAAAACCCTCGAATCCTCCGATGCCTATGAGCTAATCGCGAAACTTGATGAACTAAGCTCAGACGGTGAGCAGCTTGAGCGCTATTTTCAGGCGATCATGAGTTGTATTAATAACTTACAGGCTAAAGTTGGCCAAACCACTGTCAGCTTCAGTGCTATTGCTCCTATTTCACTCCGGGAGAACCCAACACACGTTTCCAGTATTCTTATTGAAAATCATCCATTGGAGGTTCAAATCGTCACGGAAACTTTAAACTCCCTTAACGACCCAACTGTTTCCGCTCAAGCCAATACACTCCTGGCCGTACAAAAAAATTTACTGCAACAGACGGCCAGTCTACTACCAAAAACAGCATCTGGCCTAATGCTATTGGCCGCAGCCTTCAGCGGTGTACTGAGGCATCCCGTAGCACAGCAATTTAAGTCAATCCTCGAAAAAATCGATACAGTTCTAGAAAAAGGTATAGAAGAGGTGTATTCACCGGAACAGCAGTTAGGGGAATGGTTCGAGCATCACGAAGGTCAAAAGCAAGAGTCGCGTCGTAGATCGGAGCAGATCGCCAGCGAAGCCCGACAGGAAGCCGATCGTAAACCCAGCGGCAATGCCTGAATTGTGTGAGTCAGGCTGGATACACAGCGCTGCCGGGAACATTCACATTAGAGTTTGACGACGGGAAAACGAGACATTAAATGCCAATCAATAACACCAGCTTGAAGTGACACTTCGGCGGCGGCGTGGAATATCTCACATTGAACCGCGTAACAGATTGGCTAGAATATTGCCCAGACCCAAACGATCGCTCCGATCGCCTGGAACGTCCCGCATCGCCCCCCCATTTCCCCAGTTGACATGCCTCAGCACGCTTGTATCGCCATTGGCATCGATCGCTATCGCTACATGCAGTCGCTGCGCTACGCCCTAGAGGATGCCCGCGAGTTTCACGCGGCGATCGCCCAACTCGATGCCAGCGAAACCGGCGAAACTTCCCTCAATCTAGGAACGCTCAACGGTTGGTCACAAACGGGTGTGGAAAATGGAAATGGGAATGACAGCACCAACGGAAATAGCCCGATCGCACCATCGATCGCGACCCTGACTCCCTTGACAATCTCAGTATCCGACGACGATCCACCGCATCACGATCGCCATCTGCTACTCACCGAAACCTCGCCCCAGGTCGGCGATCGCAGCACCTACCCGACCCGTGAAACGATTCTGCACGCACTCTATCGCTGGACTCGCGACACCGTCACACCGGATCAGACCCTGTGGTGTTTTTTTAGTGGCTATGGTTTAGAAGTCGATGGCATTGACTATCTGTTACCGATCGAAGGCAATCCCAATCGGCTCGACGAAACTGCGATTCCGATCGAAACCGTTTTCGATGCCCTAGCCGCCGCACCGACTGATCGCGTTGTGCTGATTCTCGATATCAATCGCCCCACCAGCGCCGATCGCGACAGTGACATCGGTCTGCAAACCTACACCCTCGCAAAGTCTCGAAACATCCCCACAATCCTGTCCTGTCAGCCGC
>JBIPMB010000291.1:0-6982 GCA_044369355.1 Gammaproteobacteria bacterium
TCCAGAAGAATTGCCATGTGTTCAGTATCAATACAGCCGAAGATGTTGAGACTGATAACTAGCGCATCTTGAGTGCGATCGCACTTCTCTAGCAACATCGCCGGAGATGCGGTGCATTTGTAGAAAATATCAGTCTTCAGGTATTTCTTGGAACCTTTGACATTTTCTGGTGTTTCCAATGCCAGCAAGAGATAGTAACGGGTATCGTCATCCAAACCCGAGTTTGCATGAAGGTATCCATACTTTGACACCCACTGGTCATAGTCAATATTTAGCTGTTCCCGTAGACTCTGCATTTTATTCTCATTAGATGTCTTTTGTGCCTCAATTAAGGCGGTTAAGACATTTACTAATTGAATGAAAAGCAGGATTTTTTCGGGATCATCAACTCGTTCAATTTGAAAAGCGTGAGCATTGTTAAATTTACTCGCTTTCTTTTGAACTACATTCCCATCAACAACAAGGAAAGAGCCATTAGGCATCTTTGCTAATTCTTGATCAGAAACTTCAACATTCCCTAATGGGCAGTTGTGATAGCGGGGTTTTTGGGAAGATGCGATCGCTTCTAGCCGACTGATCGGGTTAAACCCCTCAATCGGAATTAATGCGCCTCGACTCCCTCCCCCATATAATTTGTCAACGGAAACCATTCCCAATAAATCCCGAAGATTTGCAATAAAATATTGATTAATTGCAAGTTCGTAAATATCTTTGTTGACTCCCTGCTTGACATCAATATGATGTTTTATTCCCGCAGTTACGCGGGAACAAAACATATCAACTCGCGCAGGATCGGAAGTAATGTATTTTTTGTGAACATCACTACTTCCATATACCTCGAATGAATGACTTTCAATCCAGTCGGGGTATTGAACGTTTGCTTCTGAAAATGCTGACCAATAGTCATCTGGTTTTTTGAGGTGTTTTTGAAACACCACTAAATCAATTGTGACTTCAGTGCCAGCGTTTTCCGAAAACGTTCCAGATGGCAAGCGATTTGCCAAAACTAATTCCCCATGTTGAGAAATCACTTGGCGAAACGCTTGCCCCGATTTTGAATCCAAGAATCCGGTTGACGTTAGAAACGCAACCAATCCCCCTTTCCGCACCAACTTCAATGCTTTTAACAGAAAGAAGTTGTGGATCTTTTGGGGTTTGATTCCTAAATTCTGATCCCACAGTGGTGTCGCACCAAAGGGAACGTTGCCAATTGCAAGGTCAAATTCCCCGTGTTGTAACACGAAGTCTTCAAAACCCTGATTGTAAATCGTTGCTTCTGGATGCAACATCTCGGCAACTTTCGCCGAGATTGGGTCTAATTCAACCCCGATAAACTTGCTGTTATATCGCAAATCATCGGGGCAGTTACTTATAAATATTCCACTGCCACAGGAGGGTTCTAAAATATTCCCTCCGGCAAAACCCAATCCTTTAACAATCTCCCAAATTGCTTCTGCAATTTCAGGGTGAGTGTAATAGGCGTTAGGTGTTACCGATTGAGCTATTTTTAGCTCATCTTCTGTCAGTAGTTCTAAGAGTTGTTGGTAAGCCTCTTTGTAGAAACCTTCCGAACTGGGGTCAAGTGCTTTGTACACCGTCCCCCAACCCGTAAAGGTTTTCAACAATTTTTTCTGCTCTTTTGATAAATTTGCAGGGGCATCTTTGACCAGCTTGATAATTGCAAGTTGGTTTTCAACTGTTTGCTTATTCATTGTTAATTCATTAGTAACTCGACTGCAATTTTACTACATTTCTCTAAAAAAAACAACAATAACTTGTAATTAATTCTGTGAAATATTAACACAAAAATTAAATATTTATCTCCATAACTATATATATTTTCTGTTAATAATGGTAAGATTATATAAGTTGAGTTTATAACAACAAAAGCATGAAAGTCTTAGCAAACGATCTATTACATCTGTTAGCCGGAATTAATCTCGAACTAACAGATGTAGTGAACATCACAGTGACACCATACAAGGTGATGTTTACATGGACGGAAGAAGAAATCAATTTAGTATATTCACTGTCAAAGAAATCGGGAATCGCCCCGGCTTCCTTGGCAGTGAAAACATACGAGTTGCAATCTCATCTGCTCTATGGTTTGGCGGATATTATCAAAAACAACAGCATTCAATTCAATAAGGAAAGCGATTTCCTTGTTGAATTTGATTTTGTAGCTGGGAGAAGAAACAGCGTCTCGCTGTCGGTGGTGGACAGTGAAAATATGGGGGTTAAAAACCTCCCGCTAAAAGAGGTATTTGATTCATTCAAACTACCTCGATATGTTCTCGACGCAGAGTTTTCCTCTGCCACTTGGGAAACGCGATCGCATTTGCGATTAGCGAAATATATTGCCGAAAACAACTCCAAGGAAACACCAGTTTCCTTGGAGTTTGTTAATGGCGATGATTGCGATCGCATGAAGATATTCAGTGGTAGTACAGACATATTTCTCGGAAGTGTCTGTGCGGACTGCGGTAACGGGAGTCAATTCTCATTATTAAGAAGTCCTATTACCATCGACACTTCCGCAGTTGGGAAGATGTTAGCCTTCAAACTTTCCTACCTTAAATGGGCGGAATACATTGAGGGAAGCATCACCCTCCGATCAGGGGATTGGGGGGACAGTATCACAACCCCCTACAAAAAATCTGGGGTGGTAGATACCTCTCGATATTCCCCACACCTGTTCAGTAATAAAGATGATGGTTGGGTGAAAATCGACACAAACCATCTGCAAAAGCAATTGGAGGCTGCTATCTGTAGCCCCGTTACTTTTAAAGAGTCATCGGTAGCTGTACCGATTAAGTCGATTTCTCAATCAGACAACGAAATTATGGTTGAGGCAATTGACCAATTGAATCAGCTAACAAAAATAGGGTTGCTAGAGTTGCAAGCAACAGCATTGCTTGATTCCTGGGAAATCCCTGACCCCAAGATGATTTACAACAACATCATCCAACTGGAATTGGGTGATGGTTATTTAACTATCACCGGAAACGATGACCGGAAGCAAAAGATAAAGCTGAAGGGATCAAACCCGAATGCCTTTGGGAATTGGCAAGGTGATGGCAAAAAACTGATTAAAATACTTTCTCTAATTGAGGAGTATGACGACAGGTTAGAGATTATTATGGAGCATCCAAAGCTCCAAATCCAAACAACATCAGGAGCAAGTATTCTGCTCTTGGGTTGTGACCTTGTAGGTATTCACGATATCTACGAGAACGAAACCAGTCTCGATTGGTGGGAAAAACCAATTCAATTTATTTCAGAAATTGAAGAATCTGGTTTGGAAATAGATGATATATTTCGTAAAAAAATATATCAAATCAAGCAACTCAAGAGAATCACTCAAAAAATAAATGATTGGGTAGAATCTCTCGACATAGATCACAACAATCTGGAGGAAATCACAGATTTACTTAAAGGAGTAAACACATTAGTTGCATTTATTCCAGAAGAAGAATACATCCCCATGTTAGATGAATGCTTCCTCTTGGAAGAAGAACTCTATCGCTATGGTGGAGTTGTTGGAATCGACCTTGATTTCCTAGAAGAAATAGAATCCCTGAGAGAAGGACTCTCTATCGGATTAGGTAAAGTTTACCAGTATTGCTGTGAACTACCCAGTTTGATGCAATATCTGTTTTAGTTAAAAAGCGATCGCACATATTTATAAAGTGCGATCGCTTTTTTGTTGACTTATGGGGTGTATTGGGGTACAATTTTAATTGTTGATTTACCAGGAATATTTATGTCCAATATCAAAGAAAAATTAACTCAAGAACAGATCGAATTGTTCGAGAAAGAAGACGAAGACATTGATTATGATGACTTGGTTTTCATACCAGGTAACAAAGTCCATGCTTTTACTTCCTTACCCTCTGCTTGGGCGAATGAATACGGGGAACTGGTATTCCTAAACGTATCTCACAAAGATCAAGTCAAGTTTATTTATTACATCGGAGCCGAACATGAAGCGAGTTTAAAAACTCGCTACTTAAAAATATCTATCTGGGAAAACATAAACGAAGATAGACTTGAAAGATTCATTAATTCGGCTGAATAAGAAAAAGCGATCGCACTTCATAAAGATGTGCGATCGCTTTTTTGTTGACTTACGGGGTGTATTGGGGTACTATAGTCAAAGTATTTACAAGTCCAAACATTATCAGAATTAAAAATGAATAATCAATCTGTATATGAGGAGCTTGGTCTTAAACCTTCATGTAAACTGTCGAATATTAACAAGGAGATTTTACTTGATAAAGCATCTGTATTAAAATCCCTGTACAGAGAAAATGTTACAGAAGGATTTAGAATTATAACCACCAACAATGGTTATTTTCACATAACTTGCACTCCAATTGATTTTTGTATAGGGGATATTCAATATATTTGGGACGAGAAAGATGGATTTGGAATATCCGATGGTGCTTTTTGGCAGACAGTTCCTCTCTCTTTGTTGGAAAATATAAAGTTTTCCAAAGTTAATTTTGGTAGTCAATACAAAATTTCGTTTTCATATGGAGAATTAGAGCAATTGGTGGTTAAACCCAGTATTGCAGAACAAATTTGTTTTAGTGGATATGTTTTTGTCTGTCACCCGACAATAAACCCACAAAAACGAGAATCACTAATAATACAGGATCTTACAAAATTGACTGGAATTTGCCAAGAAATAGAAAAGAAAAACAGATTTGATGAGCCGATTAAATTTGTGATCTTCTAATCAACCCAGAGCCGTGTAGTTTACACGGCTTTTTTGTTTCTATTGCAATCTGGGGTGAGATGGGGTATAGTTCTTTTACGATATTAACCGCAACAAGTATGAGATCAAAACCAATTACATTCACTTCCGGTAACTTAATAAAAGTGCTTAACAGAACCAAGCCACAGACTAGACGATTAAATGTAAAAGGGTATGTTGGTGTTGAGCAACTATGGATTCAGGAACCCTATCGGTTAATAAAGATTGAGGGCGATCGCTTATTCAGATGCGAATACGGTAGCAACCCATTGGATTGTCGCAACACTCAAATAACAGAAAACGAGTTCAAGAAATGGGAACAACGGAAGCAACCTCTCCGAGTAAATTCCGCCCGATTCATGTATAAATCCTTGGCGCGACATTTTGCGCCAAGGATTGAGGTTCGTGTAGAAATATTAAATCAAATCTCTGATGAGGATTGTATAGCAGAGGGTATTGAGCAAGTTGGAGATAAGTTTGCAGACCACAGCAATGCTCTGTGGGATACACCAAGAGAAGCATTTAAAAGTTTGTGGATATCGATCAACGATCCTTTGACCTGGGAAAAAGATACTCCTGTTGCGGTAATTGATATTAAGGAGTTGGTTGTCGATCCAGAATGGCGATCGCTAAATAAATGAGCTATCGTAATGCCAAGTCAAAAATAATCTAGGATTTATCATGGAAATGGCTTGGCTTGGTAGAGGAGATTCCAAAAAGATTTTACATCTAAAGATTGACGGCAGATGGCTACCCTATAATTCGCCACTTTGCCGTCAATTTTCTATGTCTGATTATGAGTTTCCTCCGAACGGTTCAAAAGGGTGGCGAACTTTTCAAGTGCTTCTAAAGAAGGGGTGGCATCTTCGCAATACCTCGGATGTATCCGATTTTTAGTATTAGTCGATGGTGTTTGCATGGACTTCAATGAAAACGTTTTTGGCGAATGGAAAGTAAAAGGTAAATAATCCTATTTTCAACTAAGCGAAAAGCACTTATCAATAAGTGCTTTTTTTATTGCTTATTCCTATTAAAAAGTGTAAAATAACGCATGAGTTACCATAAATTTTTACAATGAATCCCCAAGATTTTGACATAGTAATTGTCGCCTTTTCGGGTGGTAAAGATAGTTTGGCTTGCCTACTTCATCTATTGGATTTAGGGGTTAGCCGAACCAAGATCGAACTATGGCATCACGACGTTGATGGCAAGAGCGAGACATTCTTTGACTGGCCTTGTACAGAAAGTTATTGCCGCGCGATCGCATCTTACTTCAAAATTCCTATCTATTTCTCTTGGAAAGAAGGGGGTTTCAAAAACGAATTGCTAAGGGAAAACGAATATTCTCGCAAAACATTCTTTGAAACTCCTGAAGGTTTGAAGACATCGGGAGGCGATCGCGGTCAACAACTAACCAGACGAAAATTTCCCCATGTAGGAGAGATTAAAAAAGGTCGTTGGTGCAGCGCAATCTTAAAGATTGGTGTAGCTCAAACAGCTTTATGTAACCAGAAGCGGTTCATTGGAAAGCGTACCCTATTTATCACAGGGGAACGGGCTGAAGAATCGGCATCTCGCGCCAAATATCAAGAATGGGAAGAACACAAATCCCATTCTGCTAAACGGGAAGTAACCCATTGGCGACCCATTCATAAGTGGAGTGAGTTAAAAGTCTGGCAGATAATTGAACGTTGGATGATCAACCCCCACCCCGCCTATCGGTTGGGATTTGGCAGGGTTTCCTGTGCAACTTGCATATTCGGCAACCCTAACCAGTGGGCAACCGTCCGATATCTGTTCCCAGAGCAATTCACTGAAATTGCAGAATTAGAAGCGGAGTTCGGACACACAATCCACTTCTCCTATGACAAGAAGAAAAACATCGTTCCTGATTCAGTTGTTGAAAGGAGCGATCGCGGTCAAATATACCAATCTTGCTTAGAACATCCCGAATGGGTTATCGAGGCAAAAGATAAAGATTGGGACTACCCCGTAACAACATATCCTTGGGAGCTTCCCAACGGAGCATTTGGAGACAACACGGGGCCGACTTAATATTAGCAGCAGGGAGTTAAACTTCCTGCTTTTTTAATTACTATCTTTTCGCGCGATCGCATCCCCATTAACAGGATCAATATTGAGAATTTCTTGGTTAATAGCCAAAGCATTTTCTCTTAAACCAAGTTCAATGTAAATTGAAGCCAGGTAATTTAAGCAATTAAC
>JBIPMB010000115.1:0-6948 GCA_044369355.1 Gammaproteobacteria bacterium
CTGTCTGAGAATTGGTGTTTTTAAATCGTTCCTTCAATGTTTTTTCATCAAAATTAAACTTCAAAATCGCATCGACAAATGCTTTTAGACCTTGAGATGCGTTCATTTGTAAGATGATGGTCATTTGGGTACTTAATAATGCTGACGTACATTTTTCTTTTTTTTCTTGAGCTTCTCTTTTATTTTCTATATGCATAACATATCGGTATACAACGAATCCACCGATAGCGCTGCCAATAAAACCAACAATAACTTGAATAAAGAGATTTAAATAAAAAGCTGTCTCCATGGTTTAACCTTCATAAAATGATAGTAGATAAGTATTTAATCGTAGCCTAGAAAATACAATCTTAGCGCACATATAAGGTAACTCATTGATTTAAAAAATGGTGGCCAGAGCGGGAATCGAACCTGCGACACAAGGATTTTCAGTCCTCTGCTCTACCGACTGAGCTATCTGGCCATAAATGCGGTAAGGGCCATATTAGACCTTGACTGGGGGGGTGGAGTCAAGGGGGTAAGCAAAAAAAAAGTATAACTAAGCGGTGTGGCTGTGAAAAGCGCTACTACATTCATATTTAAGGTCATTTTAAGCACTAAGGCAGAAGAAAGGTCAATAAAAGCACAAAGAAAGGCTGGTAGAAAGGTTTCATACCTGCTATGCTTACCCATTAATGATAATGACTATTTTCTGCTCAGTTTACATTGAGCGTAGTCTTTTATGTAGGAGTCAATCATGTCCAGAAAACTGGCACAAGAAACAACCGCGGCCACCAGTGTAGTCGGTTTACCCGGTATAGCCCCATATCAGGCTAAAAAAAGCGAAAAATACATGAGCGAAGGACAGCAACAGCACTTTCGTGTTATATTAGAGGCGATTAAACAGCAGTTAATGGAAGGCAGCGATGCCACCGTTGAACGGCTGCGTGGTGGCGATAGGGAGTTGGCAGATCCTGCCGATCAAGCCACTCACGAAGAAATCGTTGCCTTGATGTTACGTGCAAGCGATCGTGAAGGCAAATTGTTGCGTAAAACGGAAGAAGCCTTACAGCGTTTGGACGATGGCGAATATGGCTATTGCGAAAGCTGTGGCGAGGAAATCGGGATTCGACGCTTGGAAGCGAGACCAGCGGCAACCTTGTGCATCGATTGCAAGACATTGGATGAAATTCGCGAAAAACAGAGGGGGAGCTAAATCATGACCTATTTTTATGGTTTGTTGAATTTTTCATTATGGCAATATATCGTAGTAACCTTGGTGCTAATGCACGTTACCGTCATGTGCATTACACTTTATTTGCATAGAACCGCAGCACATAGCGCTTTAGAATTGCATCCTATCGCAGCACATTTTTTTAGATTTTGGTTGTGGTTTGCTACCGCCACAGTCACCAAGGAATGGGTGGCGATACATCGCAAACATCATGCTACCAGTGACACAGAAGCCGATCCCCATAGCCCACAAATTTATGGCTTGAAAAAAGTGATGACACAAGGCTATGAACTCTATAAAAAAGAATCAAAGAATAAAGAGACTCTAAGCCGTTATGGCCACGGAACACCTGATGACTGGCTAGAACGTCATATCTATACACCGCACAGCAGTTTGGGTATAGGTATTTTGTTTGTACTGGATTTAGTATTATTTGGTGTACCGGGTATCACGATTTGGGCAATACAAATGATGACTCAGCCTGTATTAGCGGCGGGTATCATCAATGGTATGGGCCATTATATTGGCTATAGAAATTTTGAGACACCGGATGCATCTACCAATGTTATGCCCTGGGGCATTATAGCGGGCGGGGAAGAGCTGCATAACAATCACCATGCCTTTGGTGCTTCGGCAAAACTATCGGTGCGTAAATTTGAGTTTGATATCGGTTGGATGTATATACGTGCATTACAATTTTGTAAACTGGCAAAACCCAGACGTGTTATACCGAAATTGGAACAGAGTAATTTTTCCAAGGATATTGATGTCAGTACCTTAACAGCCATCATTACCCATAGATTTCACCTGTTAAAACAATATGGCGAAATGGTGATACAACCCATTGTGCTTCATCAAATGAGCAAAGACAAAGAAAGGCGTCAATTGTGGCGTCAAGCACAGGTTTGGTTAAATCGCAATGACGATCGCAGTATCGATGCTAATAGTCGTAAAAGCATGCAAGCTTTGTTAGCGACTTGCAGCGAATTGAATGTGGTTTATCAATACAAGCTGCGTTTACAAAATATTTGGACTAAAGCGGTCAGCAATAATGCGGAATTGGTGCAACAATTAAAACAATGGTGCGTCGATGCTGAAAAAGCCGGTATTCAAACGCTACAACAATTTTCCCTTAAACTGACGAAGTTGGGTGCTGCGAACGAATGACGGTACAGCGACTCAGTTTTCAGGCTATTATTCAAAAATTACAACAGTTTTGGCAAGAGCAATCTTGCCTCATACTGCAACCACTGGATCTAGAAGTGGGCGCAGGTACCTTCCATCCACAGACTTTTTTAAAATCTATAGGCCCTGAACCTTGGGCTGTAGTCTATGTACAACCCTGTAGACGGCCCACCGATGGTCGCTATGGGCAGAATCCCAATCGAGTACAGCATTATTATCAGCTGCAAGTCATTTTAAAACCCTCGCCCTTGAATATCCAAGAGCTGTACCTAGACTCATTGCGCGTTTTAGGCATAGATCCCTTAGTACACGACATTCGCTTTGTGGAAGATAACTGGGCTTCGCCTACCTTAGGTGCCTGGGGTTTAGGGTGGGAAGTATGGCAAGATGGTATGGAAGTCAGTCAATTTACCTATTTTCAACAAACCGGCGGCTTAGATTGCAGTCCTGTTACGGGCGAATTAACGTATGGTTTGGAGCGTTTAGCCATGTACTTACAAGGCGTAAATAGCATTTTTGATATCCTATGGCATGAAGGACCTTCTGGCCCCATCTATTACGGCGATATTTTTCTGCAAAACGAAGAAGAAATGTCGCGTTACAATTTCGAGTGCGCCGATGTAGACGTTTTATTCAAGCAATTTGAATATTACGAAACAGAAGGGCAGCGCTTACTGGAAATAGAATTGGTATTACCAGCCTATGAGATGGCCATTAAGGCCTCACATGTATTTAATTTATTAGATGCACGGCACGCCATTTCGGTTACGGAGCGGCAGCGTTATATTTTACGTTTACGCACTTTAACGGTGGGTATTGCCAATCGTTATTATGCATTACGTGAGGAACAAGGTTTTCCTTTACTAAAAGCGCAGCAGCAAGGACTACATCATGTCAAACTATGATGATTTTTTACTAGAAATTGGCTGCGAAGAATTGCCTGCGCGCGCACAAGCAATTTTAATCAACGCATTAGCAAAAGGTTTTGAAACTGCTTTAGCCGATTGTGGTTTAGCACATGGCACTATACGCACTTATGTTACGCCACGCCGTCTTGCTGTGTTCATTGAAAAGCTGCAAAAACAAACCCTTCCACAAAAAGTAGAGCGTAAAGGGCCTTTATTAAGCTTGGCCTTAGACGCACAAGGTAAGCCTACGCCTGCAGGCTTAGGTTTTGCTAAATCGTGTGGCGTTGAGTTTGCAAGTTTAGAACGCATAGCCAGCGATAAAGGCGAATGCTTATATTATTGCAGCGAAATGCCCGGACAAATGACAACTGAGCTATTGCCTGCATTGTGCAACAAGGTGATAGCCGCTTTGCCTATAGCTAAAGCTATGCGTTGGGGTAATTCCGAGGTCAGCTTTGCTAGACCAGTGCATTGGATCGTCTTATTATTCGGTAAAGAAGTTATCCCTGCTAAAATTTTAGGACAAAACAGTGATCGCCTGACCTATGGCCACCGCTTTCATCATCCACAAGCGATCTCTTTGGATGAACCTAAACAGTATGAAGCAGCATTGCAAAAAGCTTATGTGGTAGCGGATGCGGAAAAACGGCGAGCATTGATCGTGCGTGGCTTGAAAGAAATTGTGGCCACGGTCAAAGGGGAAGTGACCATCAACGAAGACCTTTTAAATGAAGTGACGGCGATTGTAGAGTGGCCAGTGCCTTTTTTAGGTCAATTCGATAAACATTTTTTAACCGTGCCGCATGAAGCCTTGATTTTAGCGATGCAGCAACACCAAAAAGCATTCTATGTGCATGATAAAGAACAAAAATTATTGCCTTATTTTATGGGTGTCAGCAATATAGAAAGTCGTGACCCTAGCCAGGTAGTACAGGGCAATGAACGCGTCATGAATGCGCGCCTAGCCGATGCCAAATTCTTTTTCGACAGCGATCGCAAACACAGTCTTGCTTTCATGGCACAAAAACTGGATCACATTATTTTTCATGCGCGTTTAGGAACCTTGCAAGATAGATCACAGCGTATTGCTGAATTGGCTAAAACGATAGCGCTGTCACTTCATCTCAATGCTGAAGAAGCGCATAGAGCCGGATTATTATGTAAAGCCGATTTAGTATCGGATATGGTGGGGGAATTCCCCGAATTACAGGGCATTATGGGCGGTTATTATGCCGCACACAGTCATGAAACACCTGCCGTGGCACAAGCAATAGCAGAGCATTATCAACCGCGTTTTGCGCAAGATGAATTGCCACAATCGCCTCTAGGTGCGGTGGTAGCTGTCGCGGATAAACTGGATACCTTAGTAGGTATTTTTGCTGTAGGTGAGATTCCTAAGGGCGATAAAGATCCTTATGCCTTGCGACGTTTGGCCTTGGGTGTTTTGAAAATTATCGTGGATAGGCAATGGTCGTTGGATTTAGCCCAATTGCTGCAGAAAGCTTGTGAACTGTATGGTGACAAGGCTAAAGCAAGTGTAGTACAGCCCGTATTCGACTTCATGATGGAGCGTTTTAAACATCATTATATAGAACAAGGTATTGCCGCTGAAATATTCATGGCGGTGCTGGCAAGTCATCCCGTCAAGCCCCATGATTTTGCCCTGCGTTTACGCGCGGTACAAGCCTTTTGTGAATTACCGCAAAGCGCAGCACTAGCAGCAGCTAATAAACGAGTGAGCCGTATTTTAGAAAAAGAAGCCGCGAGCTTAGCAGGGCAGAGTGTGCAAGAAGCGCTGTTAGTAGAACCAGCTGAAAAAGAATTATGGCAAGCGTTAAGTGCAAAGAAAAAAGAAGTATTGCCTTTATATGAAGAGCAAAAATACGAAGATGCTTTATTGAAATTAGCCTCATTGCAACTGGTTATTGATACCTTTTTTGAAAACACAATGGTCATGGCCGAAGACAAAGTATTGCGCAATAATCGTTTAGCCTTATTGGTAGAATTACGCGAGCTGTTTTCAGCAGTGGCGGATTTGTCTTGTTTGTAGTATCAGCATTGCACATACACGCTAATCCATAGTCATACGCGTTAATTCTTGGCGGTGCGCTCTCCCCGCCCCTACAAATGGCCTTCGGAATGTTGATATGAATTCACTTGATACAAAGCACGATAGTTATGGCCGGGACAGGACCCGGCCAGCGATGGGCTATAACGACTTCGCCTTAATCATTTGGCTTTATTTATTATTTCAATAGAAAAAAATTTAAAAAAAACAGATCTTTTTAAATAACTCATCCCTAAGTTTATACATTAGTAATTATTTTAAATTCATGTGTGATATTAGTATTTTTATAATTTTTATCGCCGCTAGTTTCTGAGTTTAAACAAGATATTTTTTACGAATAACGATGGTTCCTCTATTGTGTCACTGTATATTTTAGTTTATGATGCCAATCAAATATTTTTGTTTTTTTCAAGGCTCTGAGCAGAGAGCATAACTCATAGTGAATATCATAGAATATGGATTAAAAATATAGGAGATAGTAAAACCATGTTAAAAAGCCCACAAACAAAAAGTTATTCTGAAGAAGGAACTGAAATTGATTGTTTTCTTTGTCCTATATCGTTAGAAATAATGTCAGATCCCGTCATCACACCATATGGCCATACTTATGAAAGGCAATCGATTGAAAAGTGGTTAGAGGAAAATGACTCAGATCCTTTTACAAGACAACCACTCAGTAAAGCACAGCTAATACCGAATATTGCTTTAAGACAAGCTATTGACGTATGGAAGAGGTTAGATCAAGAATGGAAGCAGAATTCTGAAAAGTGTAAAGAAAAAATAGAGCGGCAGAAAGTAAAATTATCGGAAATAAAAGCCAAAGAAAAGCAACAAGAAATGGAAATATCCAAACTTAAAGAGAAAGGAAAAGAACAGGAAGAGAAAATAATAGAAGAAAAAGAGCGAAGTATTGTTTATAAAGAACAATATATCGTTGCAAGCCAACGATTCTCTTCTATTGGCCGTAAAAAAGCTGAGGGTTTTAAGCTTTCTGATAGCGGTTTTATAGGGTATTTATTAGAATATTTTCCCGGTGAAGCAAAGAAAATTTGTGAATTGTTGGATAGAGAAAACCCAAATGAAAAAGATAAAGATCTAGAAGCAGCAATTGCGATATTGGAAAGACTAAGGGAACAACATGCAAAGGATAATAACACTGTTTCTTTCATTATTGCTAAGTGTGGATATATAAAAGAATGCTTGGGTAAATTGCGGCATAATGCTGAAGACTATGAGAAGGCTTTTGATGATTATGCGTTAGCAGGTTCTTTAACAAAAGATGCTCAACTTCTTTCTAAAATTTGTACTCAACAAGGATGGTGTTTGTATCGGATACAAATGTTAGCTGAAGGCATATCAAAAGAAGAACGTATTGAAATGCTAGAACGGGCTGCAAGTTTATATGATAAAGCTATAGAGTATGATAGAGAAAATTCTAAAGCCATTTTTCTAAAAGGGAAAGTATTTAAGGTTTTATACGATAAAACAAGAGACGCTATTTTTAATCAACTTGCTATTGAAGTGTTTACTTCGCTCCTTAAATCTGAAAAAGCCGATGGTGCTTATGTAGAGCT
>JBIPMB010000116.1:0-6941 GCA_044369355.1 Gammaproteobacteria bacterium
GACCGAGCCCCCAGGGATGGGTTTACGGCGTGTTTGACACAACGGCAACGATAGCTTTGGGCTAAATAAGAGTGATTTGTGACAATATAACCTGATATACTATTATATAAACCCCCGAGAAGCAGAGATAAATGATGAAGCTCAGCCAGTTGTGCAAAGATTTTACGGATATTCCTGCCGATGCAGATACCGATATCCGCGATCTATGCGTAGATAGCCGCGAGGCCAAACCCGGAGACCTGTTCATTGCCCGTCATGGAGCTGTCAGTGATGCGCGCAAATTTGTAGGCGATGCCTTAAAAAAGGGCGTTGCGGCCGTTTTGTATGAAGTTGATGATGGCCAAGGCTTATCCATGCAGCATCTGCAGGGCTGGGATCCCAATGTACCGCTGCTACCTGTCAATCGTATCGATGAAATCTTAGGTACTCTGGCCAAGCGGTTTTTCAACGATCCTACGCGCAATATGGCGGTTATAGGTGTGACAGGGACTAATGGCAAAACATCGACTACACAATATATAGCCCAAGCCTTACGTGCGCTGTATTTACCCTGTGGTGTCATAGGCACTTTGGGTTATGGTATGAAAGAATTAATTCCTACTACGCACACTACCCCTGATATTATTACTTTGAATCGCTACTGCAACCAATTTAAAAACGAAGGCGCTAAGGCTATTGCCATGGAGGTATCCTCGCATGCTCTGGAACAAAAGCGTATTGCGGGTTTACATTTACATATGGGTATTTTGACAAATTTAACGCGTGACCATTTAGATTATCATCAAACTATGGCGGCATATGCTAAGGCGAAGCGTAAGTTGTTTACGCACCCAGGGTTACAATTAGCGATTATCAATGCCCAAGATGAATTCGGCTTAGACTTATTAAAAAGCTTACCGAATAACTTAAGCAAATTGGCTTATGCTATAGACGAGCCCGTCAAAGGTTTGGGCAATGTCGCGCAAATTTATGCAACTGATATCACTTTGTCAAATCAAGGGTTACGTTTTACAGTAGAAACCCCTATGGGACAAATTTCTGCTGAAACCACTTTGTTGGGTCGTTTTAATGTGGCCAATATTTTGGCGACCATTGGTGCTTTGTTAGGGCTTAACTTTTCTATTCAATATATTGAAAGAGTATTACCTTTATTGCAAAGTGTTAACGGGCGTATGCAAATGTTAGGTGGTCAGGGTAAGCCGCGAGTGGTGATCGATTACGCTCACACGCCGGATGCTTTAGCTCAAGTTTTATTGGCAATTAAAGCACACAATCCAGAGCGCATTATCTGTGTTTTTGGTTGTGGCGGGGATAGAGACAAGGGTAAAAGACCTTTCATGGGTAAAATTGCTGAGACTTATAGCGATTATTGCATCATCACCAATGACAATCCGCGACATGAAAAGCCGATGCGCATTGCGGAAGAAATTGTGACTGGCATGACACAAAAATCCATACGTACTATTATTTTAGATCGCAAAGAAGCCATATTAGAAGGCATCAATAAAGCGGGCTTGAATGATATAGTCTTGATTGCAGGTAAAGGGCATGAGGCTTATCAACAAATTGGCGATGTCAAGTATCCACTTTCTGATATGCAGATTGCATTAGATATTTTAAAAGAAAAAGCATAATCTATAAAACGAGGAAAACCGTGGCGCATTTTAAATTTTCAGAATTAATTAAACCCTTAGAAGCAGGTCATAGTGGTGCGGACGCAACCTTTAACACGGTGACTATAGATTCACGCAATATTAAATCGGGCGATTTATTTATCGCTATCAAAGGGCCGAACTTCGATGGTCATGATTTTATAAACGAAGCACAAAAACAAGGTGCTTGTGGTGTGATGGTTGAAAAAGAAGTGCACACCGATTTACCTGTATTAAAAGTTGCAGATACGCGTCTAGCTTTAGGGCGTTTAGGGGCGTTACGCCGAGCACAATTAGCTGATTTGCCGCTTATTTCTGTGACGGGCAGTTGCGGTAAGACCACCACCAAAACGATGATGGCAGCCATTTTAAAACAAAAAGGCAATACTCTGGCTACAGAAGGAACATTGAATAATGATTACGGTGTACCCTTAACATTGCTGAAATTACAAGAACAACACGATTATGCCGTGATTGAAATGGGTGCTAATCACTTTGAAGAAATTGCATATCTAACGCAAATGGCTAAACCGCATGTAGCGGTGATCACCAATGCAGGCCCCGTGCATCTAGAAGGCTTTGGCAATGTTTATGGTGTGGCACAAGCAAAAGGTGAAATTTTTAGAGGTTTAATTCCCAGTGGAGTAGCAGTGTTAAATGCCGACGATGCTCATTTTGAGTATTGGCAAGCCTTGGTATTTGAACGTAAAAAAGTAACATTTGGTGAAAATGCGAATGCAGATTACCGAGCTGTTGATGTTTGTATGAATGCGCAACATAAGCCGGAATTTCATTTATGTAGTCCCTTGGGTGAAATTAAAATTACTTTGCCGCTGTTGGGACGACACAATGTGTTGAATGCTTTGGCTGCTGCAGCCGCTACGGCTGAATTGGGCGCCAGCTTAAAGGACATACAACAAGGTTTGGCGCAGATGGAACCGGTCAACAAACGACTCAATGAATATCAAGGTCGTCATGGTGAAATGATCATAGACGATAGTTACAATGCTAATCCTGCCGGTATGGCTGCAGCATTGTCGGTGTTGATGCAATACCCAGGCAAACGTATCATGGTCTTAGGTAGCATGGGTGAATTAGGTGATTTAAGCGAGGATTACCATTACGCTTTAGGGCAGCAGATCCGCGACATCGGTGTAGACGTTTTATTGGCAGTGGGTGATTTAGCCTTACATACGGTGAATGCATTTGGTGCGGGTGCAACTCATTTTAATGACCAGAATAGTTTATTAGCTGAGTTGAAACCTTTACTATCTAAAGATGCAGTCATACTGGTCAAAGGTTCACGCTTTATGAAAATGGAAAACATAGTACAAGAATTAATAAAAGGATAATCGTTCGATGATAGAATTACTAGGTCGTTGGCTGGCCCATTATTATCATGGCTTTAACATAGTTCAATATTTAACATTACGCGCTTTGTTAGCTTCATTAACAGCGTTGGTACTATCATTGTGGTTAGGCCCAAAGATGATCGCTTATTTACAGCGTTTGCAAATAGGTCAAGCCGTGCGGGATGATGGCCCTAAGACCCATTTGTCAAAATCGGGCACGCCGACTATGGGCGGTGCTTTTATTATTTTATCGATTGCCATTACCACTTTATTGTGGGCAGATTTATCGAATCTCTATATTTGGTTAACTTTGATTGTGCTATGTGGTTTTGCGGCTATAGGCTGGGTAGACGATTACCGCAAGGTGGCGTTAAAAAACAGTAAAGGTTTACCCGGGCGTTATAAATATTTTTGGCAGTCTGTACTGGGTTTGGGCGTGGCTATTGCTTTATACATGATGGCGCGTAGCCCCATAGAAACATCACTGTATATACCTTTTATCAAAAGCATGCATCCACAATTGGGCCTAGGTTTTATCGTCTTAGCTTATTTTGTTATTGTGGGTTCTAGCAATGCAGTCAATTTAACCGATGGTCTAGATGGCCTGGCCATATTACCCATTGTTTTAGTCGGTGGTGGCTTGGGTATCTTCGCGTATTTAACCGGAAACTCACAATTCGCAACTTATTTACAAATTCCTTATGTCGCAGGCGTCGGAGAGTTGGCTGTTTTCTGTGGTGCCATCGTCGGCGCGGGTTTGGGCTTTTTGTGGTTTAACAGTTATCCGGCACAGGTCTTTATGGGCGATGTAGGGGCGTTATCGTTGGGAGCCGTCTTAGGCTGTGTGGCCGTAATGGTGCGTCAAGAGATCGTTTTATTTATCATGGGCGGTTTGTTTGTGGCCGAAACGGTGTCCGTTATAATGCAAGTTGGATATTTTAAAATGACTCGCAAGCGTATTTTTCGTATGGCGCCATTGCATCATCATTTTGAATTAAAGGGATGGCCAGAACCTAAAGTCATCGTCCGCTTTTGGATTGTGACGGCCATATTGGTATTATGCGGTTTGCTTACACTAAAAGTGCGTTAGCGGTGATAATTGTACATATGCGCGAAATTCGTCATTCTAGTTTCTAGTTGGCGGGGTCCTGTCACGGAGACCACCCCGCCATCACTATAGCCGCCCAGGGATTTAGGCAAATGTTCTGTTAGATGAGGATAGTAAGAAGTGGTTATTGCCAATAAGAAATATATCGTTGTAGGGCTAGGACAAACCGGCTTATCCGTCGTCCATTTTCTAAATGCACAAGGTGCAAACTGGTGCGCGGTGGATACACGCGATGAACCGCCCGGTATAGATGCCTTGCGCTCTGAATTTCCTCATAATGATATACACACCGGTCCTTTAGAGCTTAGTTATTTTCAAGGCGCGGATGAAATTATTTTAAGCCCAGGCTTGTCGCCGCATCAGCCCGTATTAGAAGAATTGGCGCAACAGGGCATTCCGATTATTGGCGATATAGAATTATTTGCGCGCGCGCATTTAGGGAAAGTTGTGGGCATTACCGGTTCTAATGCCAAATCAACGGTGACTACCTTGGTTGCGAAAATGGTTGAAACAGCAGGCTTGGCCATGCGCATGGGTGGCAATATCGGTATTACCGCGTTGTCTTTGTTGCCTGATACTAAAGAGGTTATCGAAGTATTAGAGTTGTCTAGCTTCCAATTGGATACGACGTATACTTTAGCTTTAGAAGTAGCCTGTATTTTAAATATCAGTGCCGATCACTTAGATCGTTATAAAAATATGCAAGAATATATAAATTCTAAACAAAGAATTTATGAGAATGCACGTCATATTGTGGTGAATCGCGATGATGAAAACACCTATCCTAAAAATCATCATGCTATTAGCACCAGTTTTGGTTTATCTGTGCCTAAAGCAAAAGAATTTGGTTTAATCAGCCGTGATAATACAACTTATTTGGCTTATGGTAATGAGATATTATTAGATGTAGCTGAATTGCCTTTACAAGGACGACATAATTGGAGCAATGCTTTAGCATCATTAGCTATAGGTCATTGCTTAGGCTTAGCGTTTGCGCCTATGTTAGAAGTATTGCGCAGTTTTCACGGTTTAGCGCATCGTTGCCAAGTCGTGATCAAGAAAAATGATATCACTTGGTATAACGATTCTAAAGGCACCAATGTAGGTGCAACCATGGCCGCCATTGCTGGGTTGCAATTGCCACAAAAGCGACATCTCGTTTTAATCGCAGGTGGCTTGGGTAAGGGCGCGGATTTTTCGCCATTACGTAATATTGTGAGTGAAAGCGTTAAATTACTTATTTTGTATGGTCAAGACAAAGCGATTATACAGCAGGCTTTAACGGGCAGTACCGATATTGTGGATGTAGCTGATCTGCGCGCAGCGATAGCGCTGGCTGATGAAAAAGCGGTTTTTGGCGACGTGGTTTTATTTTCTCCCGCCTGCGCCAGCTATGACATGTTTAACAATTATGAACACCGCGGTGAATTGTATTGTCAGTGGGTGTTGGAGCAGTTGTCTTAAGCCCACTATCGCAATCAATCTACTTTAAAATTTAGCGGATAATAGTCCAAAGCTATTGCTGCCGTTGTGTCAAACACGCCGTAAATACGTCCTTGTAGGCTTGAGCGCAGCATCCATGCTGCTTACAGTTTGCCACAATTTTGCAACAATAGCTTTGGACCTAATTCTGCGCCCTGAATATAAAGATGCAGAAAACCTATTTTTCAAAAAATCAGCCGCTAGATTTAATCCTTACTCAAAAACACAAATGGATATGAACTGTTGAATACAAAGCGTAATAGTGATGGACGGGTGGCACGCGACAGAGGTCTCCGGCCGCGCGCAGGCACGAGCACGACGGAGAGGTCGCGTGACCGGGCCCGGCCAGCGGTGAGTTATAATATTGAACCCTGTAGATAGCCGAATCGAGAAATTATAAATGGATATGAATGTGCTCAGATATGCCATGTCAATTAGAAATTACTGTGCAGCATCTCTAACAAACGCATCAATATCTTCTACCTTTGTATCAAACGACGTCATCAAACGCACTTCCGATAAATGCTCATCCCATACGTGAAAATGATAACGTGTGTGTAATTTTTCAATGAGAGCCGTGGGCATAATTGCAAAAATGGCGTTGGCATCAACGGGCTGAGTGATTTGAATGGATTTTATCTTTCTTAATCCTTGAGCCATATATTGTGCCATGGCATTGGCGTGACGGGCATTATTCAGCCACAGATCATTAGACAGCAACGCTTGAAATTGAGCTGAAATAAAACGCATTTTGGATGCCAGCTGCATATTTTGTTTGCGTATATATAAAAATGATTTGGCCAATAGGGGATTCAAGAAAACGACTGCTTCGCCCATCATCATGCCATTTTTAGTACCGCCAAATGACAATACATCCGCACCAGCAGCTTCTACAATGGTTTTTAAATCGGTTTGCAAACTTGCTGCCGCATTGGCAAGACGCGCGCCATCTATATGTAAATATAATCCATGTTCTTTGGCGAAAGCTGCGAGTTCTCGTAATTCATCTAAAGTATAAACGGTGCCATATTCCGTGGATTGGCTGATCGATATCACTCGCGCTTGCACGTAGTGTTGATCTCCGATACGTTGCAGTTGTGCCTGGATGCCTTTGACAGTTATTTTCCCATGAATGGCGGGAACCAGTAGTAACTTACAACCCGCTATTTTTTCAGGGGCACCACATTCATCGACTTGAATATGGGCCTTTTCAGCACAAATGATGGCTTCATGGCTTTGAGTCATGGCGCATAGAGCGCTTACATTAGCACCCGTGCCATTAAAGACAAAAAAGGTTTCGGCATGATTGCCCAGATGGTGCTTAAATTGCTGTATAGCGGTTGCTGT
>JBIPMB010000117.1:0-6912 GCA_044369355.1 Gammaproteobacteria bacterium
TTGTAAGGCTTTAGAGAATTGCAGCATATCTTCGGCTGTAGTATATAAGCCACCCGCAGGAAAGCCTTTGACTGGAATCAGATCAGTATTATTACGGCGATAGCTGCCATCGGTACCGGCATAAGTGTAACCTGTAGCAAGGTTGGTGACGCGCTCGTCCACCAAATCATAATAACCTGTATTTTTCATGCCTGCAGGTTCGAATACATGTTTGTTGATATAGTCATAATAATTTTCACCGCTGACTTTCTCAATAATAGCCCCTAATACTACAAAACCAGCATTGCTATATTGAAATTTAGCCCCCGGTTTGAAGGCTAAGGATTTATGCGCAAAGAGCGGGAAAAAATCTTTATAATCGCGGTATTTTTCCTTAGAGCTGTTTGTGAATTCTGCCGTAAAAACATCCCCTAAACCATAGGTATGCGACAATAATTGCCCGACTGTTATTTGTTGCGCTACTTTTTTGTTGGGATAATCTGGTAAATAATGAATAATGGGCGTATTCAAATCAATTTTACCTTGTTCTACCAATTGTAATATTGCAATAGACGTAAACATCTTGCCCATAGATGCAGTATTAAATTTCGTTTGCATATTAATCGGCGTGTGATAACGCTTACTAGCATCGCCACTGGCAAACTCATAAACGGGTTTAGCATCTTCAGCAATCAATACTACACCCGAGAACTCATCGCGCTGCTGCAAGCTGTGTATGTATTGATTTAAATCTGTAGTCAACGCTCGGTTCGTTGCCTTATCGGCAAAAACAGGATTATAAACAAGAGACAAGGTTAACAATGCTAAAGTAGTTGTTTTTCTTAGTTTCATAAGGACTCCAAAATAGGGTTATATTTTATACTTCTTTATCTGTCTCATATCGCAAAATATCGCCAGGCTGACATTCTAAAAATTCGCAAATGGCATCCAATGTAGACAAGCGTATTGCTTTGGCTTTGCCCGTCTTTAGGATGGACAAGTTTTGTGGTGAAATGCCAACCGCATTCGCCAGATCCAAAGAGCGGCATTTACGTTTAACTAACATCAAATCTAAATCAATATAAATAGTCATATTAAACCGTTAATTGTATTTCTTGATTGATTTTGTAACCTTCTTCCATGATCATAGCGATCAATAAAATAACGATGCCGCTAAATAAAGCTAAAATATTGGCATTGTCAAAAGAAATAGTCATAAATCGCCCTGTTGGATTAAACCACGTCAATATGAAACGTATACTACCTTCTAAAATAGGTCTACAAAATTGTGCCGCAATCAAAACTAAAGCAATACGTTTAAAACAGAGTGCATGCCGTTTTGAGAAAATATCACCTTTACTATACCAGTCAAACAATTGGCTTAAGTAGAATAGAATTAGTATTGTAAAACTTAAACTCAACGCACTCAATAGTCCTGCGCCCACTCGCTGCCATGGCACTAATTTTTGCGTAGGCTCGGGCGGTGCAAAATGCAATTTTAAATTAAAATTCCCTATTGTGGTCATACGCTGATGGTGTATATTAATCTCTGTACCCCACACAGCGGTGCCCGGTATATAGCCCATACCCGGTATATAATCGGTTATCTCAGTATGTATGTCGCCAGACTTGAATAATGGCCCTGGATCTCGATTTATAGGAGTGACCATACTCCAAAAAAGGATTAAGGATACGGGTAATAAAATCATCAATGCTCGGCATAGCCATTGTAATGGCCGGGATAAACGAATAATTTTTTGCATGCTGGGCTCCTACAAAGTTAAGTACGCCCAGTATACCCCTATAATTATCGTTTTTCAATAATAAATCATCATTTTTCATTAATTACCAAAGAAAACTTTTAAGGGGCTTGCAATTAATCCTCTAAAGCATTATAATAAAATGCAATTATGCGGGGGTATAAGGGGTCTTTATGACGGAAATGATCGAAATATCGGTAGAGCGCAGACCTCATGATGAATTTGTAAAAAGTATGTTGTTTGATGAGCCTATGGCCAGAGATTTTTTTGAGTCTAATTTGCCTAATGACATGTTAAATCTGGTGAAGTTGGATAACATGGCATTAGTCCCTGGAACCCTGATCGATAAGGAACTACGGGCATTGCATACAGATATACTTTATAAGGTAGAGATGAAAGATGGCAGCGAAGGGTATATTTTTTTATTGGTCGAGCATTACTCTACACCGGATCCAACGATGGCTTTTAGAACTTTGAATTATGTGATGCGGATTTTAGACAGACATGTGAAAGAATCTAAAAATGCGGGAAAAAACCCATTGCCTTTACCATATGTTTTTCCACTAGTGTATTATAATGGCGAAAAGGCATATAAAGGAGAGCGCTGCCTATTTAATTTGTTTGGCAAGCACAGGGAGCAAGTTATGCAATTGTTTAACGGTCCTTTAAATTTAGTGGATATCTCAGTAGAAGCAGGTAAAGATCTACGGGGACAAAAGCGGGCATCGTTATTAAGCTGGTGCATGCGCCACAGTATGCAAAGAGAATTTTTATCGCATCTGGCCGAATTGGGACAATATATTGATGATCTCAGGATGATTTCTGTATGGACAGAGACCGATGGAGATCGAACAAAAGCCATGCTAGAATACATGATACGTTCACTGAGCACCTCAACGGACAGTGAAGCATTAATAGAAGCAGTGTATAATATATTACCATCAGAATTGGGGGATACCATGGCAACTTTTGCGGAACAAGTTTTTGAAAAAGGCAAAATAGAAGGCAAGCAAGAAACCGTAACATGGACTTTAAAAGCCATCAATTTTATCAAAGCGGGTTGGGACAACGTGGCTATCAGTGAAATAACCAAGCTTGAGTTGAGTGATATTGAGAAATTGCGCAAAGAAATAATGCACTAGCCGTACATATTACACATATTTCTATAACCATCACTTAACGTAACCTCCGGCTCAGAATTTTCTTGAATGGCCCGCATGAGATCGTTTATTTCATCTCTATACAGATCGTTATTGCAATTAAAAGGTAAAACCTCATCGTAGAACACAATTGTCCTATTAGCAGGCAAGCCCATCATATCATCAGCACGAATCAAGCCTTTTTCAGTATGTATATGTAACGAGAAAGGTTCATTAAACAAAATAGAACAATTGATACTAGCCGTGGCACCATTTTTAAAACGCATGGTCATCATCAATGTTTCGTCGGTGGTATTGAACTTGGTATTGCTGCTGATAATATTTAGATCATCTAACTCACCACAAATCGGCACAAAATACCATCTTATGATGTCTATGCAATGCGTGCCCAAAGTAGTCATGCACCACCATTGACCAGCATTCTGTCGCCACTTGGCCTCTTGTATAAAGGTATGGCCCCAATTTAAAGAAATATGGTAAATCTCGTTAGAGTTTAATGTCTGTAGTTTTTGTTTTAATAAACGCAAACCTGCATGCCAGCGTAGATGATAGCCCAATGCTATTGTAGATGTACTATTACGGGCAGCGGCCATTATCTTTTCTGCTTCTTCTAAGCGCGTACACAATGGTTTTTCGATTAATAAATGTTTGTTAAACTGCAGCGCTTTAAGCACTAGCTCGGTGTGCATATTGTCTGGTGTCGCTATAATGAGGATGTCTAATAAGTCATTTTGAATGAATTCATCAAAATCAGTGCTTTGTATACAGGTCTGGTCGCTATTAGTCTTGTTTATGAAATCTTCTACCGCAGCGGTTGTTTTTCCACAAACACCAAACAGGGTAGCATTAGGCATTGCATTGATCGATTTAGCAAATCGCGCTGCTACGCGTCCGGGACCGACAATACCGATGTTCATGGTTTATGCTCCTTTTGAATAGCATGCATGTTATGAGCCCCTACACCGTTCCGAGGCGCGTTTTGTAGGGGCGACTCGCGAATCACCCACCTATAATAGCCCTGAGGAATATAATACCTCTCTTATCACGAATCGCATCTTGAAGTATAATGGATATATACATCAAAATTACCAATCTGGTCTATAGCCTAAAGGCAAAGATACCCGTGCAGAAGCCGTATCAGCTTTTTCAATAATCATGGCCCGTATTAAAGTTTCCTTGCACTTTCATTTTTTTTCCTCATAATTTACAATTTATATGATATGTAAGTTTACTTTGTTGATCCATCAATTCTCCGGCAAGTTCTGCAGGATCTTTTCCAGAGAATAATACTTTTCGACAAATCATTGTATTATGTACTTGTCCTAAGCACATAAATTTTTCCACTGGCACACCACTTTCTGATAATTTCTGACAATAGATTTCAGCATCTCCTCGCAACCCATCAAATTCACCAAATATAATCGTTGTTGGAGGTAACTCTCTCAAATCAGCGTAGTATGGAGATAATTCTTTGCTTTTCGGATCCATTCCTGCTGGAATATACTGTGTTGCAAAATATGCTTGTGTTTCTGAATTCAACATAATATCGGCATCCTGATATTCACACCATTTAAAATATTCACCACCAACCTCTCGTGATACATCAACTCTGGGACTCATTAACAACTGGTGTGTTATCTTTGGCATAAAAAAAGATTGCTCATCTCTAGCTTTAATCGAAATTAATGCAGCAATATTTCCTCCTGAACTATGTCCACTAACACAAAAAAAATCTTTAACATTCAGGTCATACTTGCAAGAATTATTATATATTAAACATATAAACATATATGCTTTATTTATAATTTGAAGCTGGTTATACTCCGGTGCTAATGGTAATGTCGGAACTATAACAATACAATTCGATATTCCTGCAATTTTGCTGCAAGGAACATGATGATTGTTAATATTAAAAATATATCCACCTCCAGGAAAAAACACTATAGTCCCTTGGTGCTTGTTCCTTGGTCTATAGATGGTGAAGACTATATCGGAACCATCATTTAATTTATCGAAATAATTCTTGATTAAGACTCCATTCATTAACTCTGTTTCTGCAAGAGTAAGAAAATATTCTTGAGCCATCGATCGATACTCATTCAATGGTATCTCATTAATTGGGCGTTGATCTTTTTTAGTCACATTCTTTAAAACATTGAAATACTTTAAAGTCGCGCTATCTAAAGGCATAAACTAATTTCCTCAAATTATACTATTCAATTTTTCTTGTATCTTCTGTGCCATATTAGAAATATATTCAGAATTGAGCATTGTCTCATGGTTGCCTTCACAATGCACTGTTACTACATTAGAACAGACATCAGACCAGTTATTGTCTTTAGCTTCACAGCAATATTCTGCCATTTTTTGTTCTGGCAGAAATAACATAATATCTATGTCTAGCTTAGTTGGTGTATATGACATTATACACTCCATGCGATTCCATAACAATTGATACCATTTTTCTGAATCCATTTTATAAATTGTATATAAAAATGGGCGAGTCTTATTAACTTGACGCTCTAATAACACAACAAATTGCTTTTTTATGGTTGCCTATGTGAAATGTCAACAGCCCCTATTATTTATTTTTTACTTCTGCTATGATTATCAAGTGCTTAGCTTTTTAGTGACGCACAAAGGCGCAACCTTGAGTCTACGATTTTACATGGCGACTCAAAGTTGCATAGGCGCCCCTCTGGCAAGCTTGAGAACGAGCCAAAGAGGCTAACTTGAACCTTAAATAGATAAGGACAAGCTAATGAAAATTGTATCACATCGATCTTCCTTCGCCCACCATAAAATGGTACGAAAAATTTACACTATTTTGCTTTTAGCTCAGTTTTGGATTAAAAAGAATCTCTTTTTAGTCTTAGCGGCGGTTAAAACGCGGGATAGATGCGTCTTTAAAGGTTCCATCTTCTTCAGTTGTTAAATTAGCGTAGTGGCAACCCTCTGCGGTTACCCATGCGTAGATCCGTAGTTACGATCAACAACCAGGAGAGAACAAGTGTGGGACTTTATTAGATGCATGCTTTGCGTGCCTTATGGTGGGCATGGTCCGCCTAAAACTATAATGAGTAATGAGTGACTACTCGCGTTGTATGAACGCTTTCAATAACGCAGTATCCGTTGTTGCGAGCTTGCGAAGCAAAAAATACGAGTGAAAAGCGCGAAGCGCGGCGAGAATTTTTGGCGCACGTAGTGCGCCCGGAGGGCGAAGCATGAACGAAGTGAGTGCTGAGTCAATCCAGGAAAATATTGGGTAATGAAAAGGAACATCACTTATAGTAGGGCTAATAAACAACATGAAATCCTATAAAACAGTGATTTGACTCCTGGATTGCTTCGCAAGCGCGCAATGATGGTATGGACTCGCCTCCTTTAAAACGGCATCAAAAAGTGCCAGAATGAGAATGTATTTTCATTCAAATTAATAGGAGACGAGTTATGAAAGAGATTAGCATAATTGGGATAGATACGGCAAAGAATGTGATGCAATTGCATGGGATAGACAAAACAGGAAAAGTGTCGTTAAAAAAGCAGGTAACACGTGACAAATTTTTAACCACTTTATCGAATATGCCCAAATGTTTAATAGGGATGGAAGCCTGTGGGGGAGCACACTACTGGGCGAGGAAGCTAATGGAGATGGGACATGAAGTAAAGTTAATGAGTGCAGAAGCGGTAAAAAGATATGCCGAGCATCAAAAGAATGATGCCAATGATGCAAAAGCGTGTGCGATAGCGGTGGAAAGAAAGGATATGAGATTTATACCGATAAGAACAGAAGAGCAACTAGAACTGCAATCATTACACCGAATAAGGACTTATTACGTGAAAAGGCATACAGGGATGATGAATATGATAAGAGGATTGTTATTAGAACACGGGATAGCGATACGGCAAGGGAAAACAGCATTAATAAAACGGTTAAGAGAATTATTGGCAGAAGAAGAAAGAAGAATGGAACTAAGAAGCAGCATGAGTGATTTATTGGAAGAGTTAAATCA
>JBIPMB010000266.1:0-6850 GCA_044369355.1 Gammaproteobacteria bacterium
TCTTCCTCCTTGTGCGATATGCCTGGCCTCGAAGTCAAAAGTACAAGTGAAACCGCCTGCCATGGACGGGGGAGTGAACAGTCCCATGTTTCTCATTCAATCAGACATATCTGGACCACACACCTCCACCCATTCAGGAAACATGTATTGGCAAATCATTGTTGATAAGTTCTCGAAATACATCCACATTTCTCTACTCAAGAACAAGGCACCCGCCCCTGAAAACATCAAGAATTTTGTGGAGAACATACAGAACCAAACGGACCACCGATGCCGACGAATTCGGACTGACGGTGCTGCTGAATTCAATTCGAAGGATTTCATGCAATGGTGCTCCGAGAAGAGAATTAACAAAGAAACCTCCGCACCGTACTGTCAATCACAAAATGGGCTATCCGAGAGAAACATTCAGACGATTAACGGCGCGGCAACATGCATGCTGCTTCAATCAGGCCTACCACCCACATACTGGGGGGAAGCTGTCACATACGCGACTCATATATATAATTGTGTTCCAAGACTTTATTGCTCTCAAACACCATTTGAGCAAATCTGGGGACGAAAACCGCAACTCGAAATGATTCATTCTTTTGGTTGCCTTGCCTACGCTCACATTCCGAAAGAGAACCGAAAGAAGTTTCAACCCAGAGCCAGACGATGCATACTACTGGGAATTGCGGATAACTATCAGGCATTCCGTCTTCTATCTCTAGAGGACAATTCGATTATAATATCCAGAGATGTTACATTCAAAGATGATGTCTTCCCGAAGAACAATGGTCATTCCATCTTTGAAACTTCTGGTAACCCAACCACCATCCAAGAAGCGACATCAGTAGCAAAATCTGAACCTAATTCAATTGAAGACGATGTCTCCACAGAATCTGAATCTGATGAAGAAGCTGTCATCCCTCTTCCAAATTCAAGCTCAACTAGCGGAGCTCATCATCAGCCAATGGACCCACACACTACCTCATTGGATCATACTCCACTTCCTATTAAATCTGCCACACGCACATCTAATAGAAGCAACAAGGGAATTCCAAGGCAAGATCCGAGCTTTAATTACTCAATGCGAATAGAAGACCTTGAGGATGAACCACTCAATCAGTCGACAGACGCAATTGACGATGATGACGAAGACTGTTATGACTTCCTCTTCTATCAAACTGAAAGAGAACCCAAATCATACAAGCAAGCTTTACAATCGCGGGATCGCGAGAAGTGGATGAAAGCACTTAAGGAAGAATTTGATGCGAACATTGCAAATAACACCTGGTCCTACATCGACATGTGCCAGATACCACGAGGGACACGTTTACACCATCCGATATGGCGATTCAAGATCAAGACTGATGGACGATACAAAGCAAGACTTTGCTTTGATGGCCGCCATCAACAGTACCTACGCGATTACTTTATGACATATGCGCCAACACCAAGACTTGAAAACATCCGATTACTGCTCATAATAGTAACCTCTGACGCATGCATCATTGAGCAAGGAGATGTCCCATCTGCGTTCTTAAACTCCAAAATTGATGCGGACGTCTACATGAAACAACCGGAAGGCTTCAGCAGGGGAGTAAACGTTGCCTGTAAGCTCAACAAGGGTCTTTATGGTCTCAAGCAGGCCTCCAGGCTCTGGTACTCGGACATCAGCAACTTCACCATCTCAGAGATGTCCTTCATCAAATCAAACTTCGATGACTGTATCTTCTACAGACGATTTGATGACCACTATGCAATCATAATACTATACGTCGATGACATCCTGGTAGCCTCCACGTCAGTCTCCACAGTCGAAGATGTCATGGGACGATATGTTAACCGCTTCAAAATCAAACGAATGGGCCCCATCTCAGACTACCTAGGAATCACATTCAAATACTACTCCAAACAGAAGATAATAACGATGAACCAATCGGTCACCATCACGAAAATGCTTCAACATTTCGACATGACGAATATTAGACCAGCATCCACACCATACAACCCTGACATGGTGATGCCGCCTGCCAATGGAACTGATCTAAAGCTTGCAAAGAAATTCCGCTCCGCCATTGGTGGTCTTCTCTGGATTGCACGATGTTCAAGACCAGATATAATGTTCATCGTTGGGAATCTCTCACAATTCCAAATCCACCCCACTGAAACACACATGGGAGCAGTAAAACACATCATGCGATATCTTGCAGCAACCATTGAAGCCTGCATGATCCTAAAACCCGATCTCAATGCTAAACCAATAATCATGTGTGACTCATCGTTTGCCGACCTATCAATTGGACTATACTCAACAACTGGATTCATCATATTCCTCTTTGGAGCCCCATTCCTTTGGAGATCAATCAAGCAGAAAGCACTCGCGATGTCCTCCACCGAAGCAGAATACAACGCCGCAGCGGAAGCCATCAAATACATATCGTTTTTCAAGAGAGTACTTGAAGAACTTGCAACTGCCCTATCAAAGAACTTCAATCTCCCGTTCGAACTGCAGATTGATTCTCAGTCATGCGCCGACGACATCAGAAGAGGAGCACCCAATCAAGGAAGGACCAGATTCATGGATCTAAAGACAAACAAGATCATCGAGAAATTCCAAGCGGGACACTTCACTTACAAATGGATCGCAGGGTCAAACAATACTGCTGATATACTCACCAAGCGGATTCGCACTGTTTCACTTTTCGTGAAACATCGTGACACACTCGTCTCATTATTGCCGTCAAGTGCAGGGGAGTGTCAGGATACCGATGACGTCATCCCTCCTCGCATGCAACCACTTGACGCCAAATAAGGCAACAATCGATAATCACAAAATATGGCTAAAGTCGATTGCTTTATTCTCGACTTTTCTCTCAATAAAATTCTGCATTTTGCTGTCTCCCTTTCGCCTCTCGCTTTCATCAGTTGATAGATTAAGAGTCATTAAGCCTTATTGGTGAAACAATTCGAAATGAGTGACACGCAAACTGTCAAAGTCATGAAGCTCACTGCCAACAATTATGCGCACTGGCGTACAGCCATAAAGTGCAACATCAGAGCGATTGGCGGTTATACTTTCGTCGAGAAATACCATGATATAGCGAAGCTACAAGAAGAACATCACAAAATCTTCTGGGCTACTTCTGCGCTCATCATATCATCAATATCCCAAAATCTTCTATTTCTGGTCTGCAGTGAAGACGGCACCGAAAACTATTCGAACCCATTCAACCAATGGAAACGCATCGATAGCCATTTTGCCCCTCGCAATGCAGCGACACGCCTGGAATTGAAGATAGCCTTCTTCCAAATGAGCCTTGAACCGAACGAGCAACCCATGCGCTTCATTGGAAGAATCGACGAATCGGCTTCAAATCTAAACGTTCTTATCCATGAATCAAACGATGCACGGCACTTAGCCGTGGAGAGTGGGAAGATCGTAGATGATGACAAACTTGCCATACTAATTCATGGAATCAAACCGAGATTCCCCGTCGACTTCGCGGTTCTATCAAAGGATGAGAAGATGACCTACCAAGCGGCCTGTCACTATATCATAGAATGTTGCAAGTCCGAAACACAACCGGAATCTCTTAAGACCATCTCTGCTAAGCCATCCCAAAGGCAAGAAAGATCAAATTCAGACAAATCAGAAAAGTCTGAGAAATCAGCCAAGACATGCTCAAGGTGTGGTTTTAAGGGACACAATACGAGTAACTGCAGAAGCAAATGGTGTGATCATCACCACTGGTGCTATCATGAAACACATGAATGCAAAACCAAGAAGTCTGCAGAACACATTCCACAATCGTGCAGCAATAAGTCCGGATCTCAGAAAGAATGTTTTTTTCTGCTGTCCAACAAGTACAAGACCGATACGCAAAACATCATAATCGACTCGGGTGCGTCCAGACATGTTATTCCAGCCAAATTCAAAGATCAAATGTTTAATGTACGCCCCACGACAAATCGATCCTTATTCCTCGCAAACTCCCAGAAGATCACATCCAGAGAATCGGGTGATATCAGGATTAGCATCGATAACGAGTCCACGATTATAACACTTACGGATTGCACCATCGTAGATGAAGTCCAAGACATCTTCATATCGGTTCCCCAACTATCCAGCAAAGGTCTTTCGGTCAACTTCACCTCCTCAACATGCACAGTCTACAGGGGAGATGACATTCAAATCACCGTTCCCCGGAATGGACCCCTCTATTGCACGGACTTCATTGTTCAAGCCCCACCAGTAGAAACCCTCTTTGCATTCAAAGAGTCATTCGAACAACTACACCTTCGATTCGGCCACGTCAGTGAGCAAGCCTTACGACGCATAGCCCGAACATACAACCTTGGTGAAATTTCATCCACCAAGCATCTTCCTCCTTGTGCGATATGCCTGGCCTCGAAGTCAAAAGTACAAGTGAAACCGCCTGCCATGGACGGGGGAGTGAACAGTCCCATGTTTCTCATTCAATCAGACATATCTGGACCACACACCCCCACCCATTCAGGAAACATGTATTGGCAAATCATTGTTGATAAGTTCTCGAAATACATCCACATTTCTCTACTCAAGAACAAGGCACCCGCCCCTGAAAACATCAAGAATTTTGTGGAGAACATACAGAACCAAACGGACCACCGATGCCGACGAATTCGGACTGACGGTGCTGCTGAATTCAATTCGAAGGATTTCATGCAATGGTGCTCCGAGAAGAGAATTAACAAAGAAACCTCCGCACCGTACTGTCAATCACAAAATGGGCTATCCGAGAGAAACATTCAGACGATTAACGGCGCGGCAACATGCATGCTGCTTCAATCAGGCCTACCACCCACATACTGGGGGGAAGCTGTCACATACGCGACTCATATATATAATTGTGTTCCAAGACTTTATTGCTCTCAAACACCATTTGAGCAAATCTGGGGACGAAAACCGCAACTCGAAATGATTCATTCTTTTGGTTGCCTTGCCTACGCTCACATTCCGAAAGAGAACCGAAAGAAGTTTCAACCCAGAGCCAGACGATGCATACTACTGGGAATTGCGGATAACTATCAGGCATTCCGTCTTCTATCTCTAGAGGACAATTCGATTATAATATCCAGAGATGTTACATTCAAAGATGATGTCTTCCCGAAGAACAATGGTCATTCCATCTTTGAAACTTCTGGTAACCCAACCACCATCCAAGAAGCGACATCAGTAGCAAAATCTGAACCTAATTCAATTGAAGACGATGTCTCCACAGAATCTGAATCTGATGAAGAAGCTGTCATCCCTCTTCCAAATTCAAGCTCAACTAGCGGAGCTCATCATCAGCCAATGGACCCACACACTACCTCATTGGATCATACTCCACTTCCTATTAAATCTGCCACACGCACATCTAATAGAAGCAACAAGGGAATTCCAAGGCAAGATCCGAGCTTTAATTACTCAATGCGAATAGAAGACCTTGAGGATGAACCACTCAATCAGTCGACAGACGCAATTGACGATGATGACGAAGACTGTTATGACTTCCTCTTCTATCAAACTGAAAGAGAACCCAAATCATACAAGCAAGCTTTACAATCGCGGGATCGCGAGAAGTGGATGAAAGCACTTAAGGAAGAATTTGATGCGAACATTGCAAATAACACCTGGTCCTACATCGACATGTGCCAGATACCACGAGGGACACGTTTACACCATCCGATATGGCGATTCAAGATCAAGACTGATGGACGATACAAAGCAAGACTTTGCTTTGATGGCCGCCATCAACAGTACCTACGCGATTACTTTATGACATATGCGCCAACACCAAGACTTGAAAACATCCGATTACTGCTCATAATAGTAACCTCTGACGCATGCATCATTGAGCAAGGAGATGTCCCATCTGCGTTCTTAAACTCCAAAATTGATGCGGACGTCTACATGAAACAACCGGAAGGCTTCAGCAGGGGAGTAAACGTTGCCTGTAAGCTCAACAAGGGTCTTTATGGTCTCAAGCAGGCCTCCAGGCTCTGGTACTCGGACATCAGCAACTTCACCATCTCAGAGATGTCCTTCATCAAATCAAACTTCGATGACTGTATCTTCTACAGACGATTTGATGACCACTATGCAATCATAATACTATACGTCGATGACATCCTGGTAGCCTCCACGTCAGTCTCCACAGTCGAAGATGTCATGGGACGATATGTTAACCGCTTCAAAATCAAACGAATGGGCCCCATCTCAGACTACCTAGGAATCACATTCAAATACTACTCCAAACAGAAGATAATAACGATGAACCAATCGGTCACCATCACGAAAATGCTTCAACATTTCGACATGACGAATATTAGACCAGCATCCACACCATACAACCCTGACATGGTGATGCCGCCTGCCAATGGAACTGATCTAAAGCTTGCAAAGAAATTCCGCTCCGCCATTGGTGGTCTTCTCTGGATTGCACGATGTTCAAGACCAGATATAATGTTCATCGTTGGGAATCTCTCACAATTCCAAATCCACCCCACTGAAACACACATGGGAGCAGTAAAACACATCATGCGATATCTTGCAGCAACCATTGAAGCCTGCATGATCCTAAAACCCGATCTCAATGCTAAACCAATAATCATGTGTGACTCATCGTTTGCCGACCTATCAATTGGACTATACTCAACAACTGGATTCATCATATTCCTCTTTGGAGCCCCATTCCTTTGGAGATCAATCAAGCAGAAAGCACTTGCGATGTCCTCCACCGAAGCAGAATACAACGCCGCAGCGGAAGCCATCAAATACATATCGTTTTTCAAGAGAGTACTTGAAGAACTTGCAACTGCCCTATCAAAGAACTTCAAT
>JBIPMB010000118.1:0-6742 GCA_044369355.1 Gammaproteobacteria bacterium
CCGATTGGTGTATTTCACGACAACGTCTATGGGGCACTCCTATACCATTGTGGTGTCATAGAGAAATCAACGAATGGCATCCTAACAGTGTAAAACTCATTTTAGAAGTTGCCAATATTATTGCAGAAAAAGGCATTGAAGCCTGGCAGGATATACAACTCGATCAATTTGCAGTACACGATGCCAAAGATTATTTTAAAATTGAAGACACCTTGGATGTATGGTTTGATTCGGGGGTGAGTTTTTATGCGGTATTGATGCGCCGCCCTGAATTGCAATTTCCGGCCGATCTCTATCTAGAAGGCACGGATCAACATCGCGGCTGGTTTCAAACCACTTTATTGGCTTCTGTGGCAGCGACGGGGAATGTGCCTTATAAAGCGGTATTAACCCACGGGTTTACCGACGATGCGAATGGGCGCAAGATGTCTAAATCTTTAGGCAATGTAATTGCGCCTGAAAAAGTGGTGACTACCTTAGGAGCGGATATTCTGCGGTTGTGGGTAGCCGCTACCGATTATAAAACCGAATTAGCCGTGTCCGATGAAATCTTGCAACGCAATACCGATGGCTATAGACGCATACGCAATACAACGCGTTTCTTATTGGCCAATACGTTTGATTTTGATCCTGCAAAAGACAGCGTTGCTTTTAAAGATATGGTAGCTTTGGACCAATGGGTTGTGGATAGAGCCTATAGAGTGCAGCAAGAAATCAAAGAGGCGTACCAACAATATCAATTTCACACCGTGTATCAAAAAATACATCATTTCTGCAGCATTGATTTAGGCAGCTTTTATTTAGATGTAATCAAAGACAGACAATATACCATCAAGCGGGATGCCTTGGCGCGTCGTTCGGCGCAAACGGCCATGATGCTCATTCTAGAAGCCTTAGTACGTTGGTTGATGCCTATCTTGAGTTTTACCGCCGAAGAAATTTGGCAGTGTTTACCGGGACAACGCGAACAATCCGTATTGTTGGCTACCTATTATGAAGATTTATCTTCCTTCTCTGCACAAACAACTATGAATGCAGCGTATTTTGAAACGGTGATGCGTGTGCGCGATGAGGTGAATAAAGTTTTGGAAGCAGCGCGCACTGAAGGGGTGATCGGTTCAGGCTTAGAAGCAAAAGTAACGATTATCGCTAGTGCGCCTTTATATGACATGTTAACGGCATTCAAAGATGAACTGCGTTTTGTGCTCATTACTTCTGCGGCAGCGGTGCAAGCAGCGCCTGCGGGCAGTGCCTTGTGGGCCGATGGCAGTATTTCTGGCTTATGCCATATTGCGGTAGAAAAAATGGAAGCACCTAAATGTGCGCGCTGCTGGCATAGACGTGAGGATGTAGGTGTAGTCGAGGCTCATCCTGAGATTTGCCAACGTTGTGTAGACAATATTGATGGGGCAGGGGAGACGCGTCATTATGCCTAAGAAATTTGCTTTCAATCCGTGGATATTATTATCGGTTATAGCCTTTTTAGCCGATCAGGCTTCAAAAATATGGACCATGGGCCATTTTTCTTTATATGAAACTTATGTGATCACTTCTTTTTTTAGTTGGACCTTAACCTATAACCCCGGAGCTGCCTTTAGTTTTCTAAGCAATGCCAGTGGTTGGCAAATGTGGTTTTTCTCGGGCATTGCGGCTATTGTGAGCGTAGTCGTTATCGCGTTATTAATGGCTACACCTAGACAGCATAAATGGCATAGCGTGGCTTTGTCTTTTCTGTTAGCAGGGGCTCTGGGTAATCTCTGCGATCGCATACGCTTTGGCTATGTAGTGGATTTAATTCAATGGCATTACCAACAATGGTATTGGCCTACGTTTAACTTAGCCGACAGTTTTGTCGTAACAGCGGTCATTATGTGGCTACTCGAAGAGGTATTTTTCAAGCGTGCAAAATAAGATTGTAGAAAAAAATAGTGAAATATGGGCTCATATGACCATAGAGCTCATGGATGGTTCAGTGGCCGATAGTACGCGTGTTAATCGTAAGCCTATGGTGTTGCGTTTGGGCTGTGAAGATTTATCGGCGGCCTTTGAAGCAAATATTTTAGGGTTAAAAGAAGGCGACAAAAAAGAATTTGTATTAGAACCTAAAGATGCTTTTGGTCTACCGCATCCAGCCAATATACATCGGATGCCGCGCAGTCAATTTGCAGAAAACTTATCTTTACGCAAAGGCTTGATTATTGAATTTAGTCAAATGAATGGCAGTGCCTTGCCTGGAGTCGTGCGCGATTTTGATGATGATACGGTCACTGTTGATTTCAACCATCCTTTGTGTGGGCAAAAGCTTAAATTCAAACTAGAAGTCGTGAGCATTGCCCCACACGATGCCGATAAAGTGGCATTATTTTAGAGAATGGATTATCCTAGCCGCGACCGTGAGGAAGCGGGAAAAAGTATAATGTGATCTGTGAATGTTTAATCTATAACAAATACTGTGAGGTAAATTATGGCTGCAAATGAAGATATTTGGGTGACTCTACAAAAACTTTCCAAGGAGTTTCCAAAGAATGGTGAAAGGGTGGAAGCAGCGCTACTAGAGTATTATCAATCAATAGCACATTCCAGTGCAGAAATGCAAGATACTGCGAACGATTTTTTCAAGAGTGTAAACGCTGATAAACGTATTAAACTATTGGCCATGGTCGTATATGGTGATATTCATAACTATGTTCCTGGCACAGAGAGAATATATCGCAGCGCTACCTTATCAAAAAAGATATTTTTATCTTCGGAAAAAATAAGTGGAGAAGATAGAATAGGAGACATAATACAAATATTTATGATTGCTTTAGCGGGCAATAATAACTCAGCTTTAAATGAAATGAAAGAAGAATTTGAGCGAGGAAGCGATACGACTGAAGAGGGTAGATTCAAACAATTTTGTATGGCAATAAGACTTCTATTTTCGAGGATGCTATGTTTTGATAAGCTAGACTCTTATGAAAACAGCAATAGAATTATAAAAGCGCTTATTCCCTCATTTTATGCAGACAAAAACCCAGAGGATTATACCGCAGTTGTTCTATCTGAGTCTCAGCGCATTAAGGAAAATCCTTCGAAAAGCCAACAGAATACTACTGATTCCAAAACTATAATAAACAATATAATGAAAAAGATCCAAGATAAAATAGACGAAAGCGAAGACCGTAATTTCAGAAGAGTTCTGGTTGCTTTAAAAAACGATATTTTTCGGATTCACCATGATGCCACTGATCAAGCGGGTTTGTCTGATTTTTTCAGAGGATATGAAAAACTACTAGAAAGTGAGAAGGATTTTTCTAAAGATTTGAAGAGTTGTCTACAAGAATACGATAGATATACGCGCATGAAGGGGGCTGCTGCCTTCTCTATTGATGCTTTCAAGAACTTAGGTATATTTTCTATTGAGAAAGATAAAGCAAAGAAAGATCTAGAGAAAGAAGATAAAGAAATCATTATGGAAAAAGTAAGTAAAATCCAAGGACTCATTTCTAAGGATGAACCTAATAAAATATTAAAGGAATCTGCATCTTCTCCTGAAAAACAAGCAGTTTCTTCTGAAGAAGGAGGTGAGGGAGAAGTACTATTGGATCAAGCAATAATAGACGAAGTTCAGAATTTAATGGTGGCTATTGAACAAGCATATCGTGCGCTCGATTCAGTTGAGGCTACGATCGATGACATTGAGCGGAATTGGCAGAAAGCTATAGAAAAGGTATTCAATATAATGTGTATAGTCGAACGAGAGTGCAAGAAAGCATCAGAAAATTATGGATCATCATTGCAACTATTTTCGCTTGAATCAGGGCGAAATAGTTCACGTCAAGAAGCTTATGAAGCAATTCGGACAGAAGCAGCGGGACTATTAGAGGTTGTGAGCCGAGTTCATTTATCTATCTCAAAAGCGGTTTATGCGCAATACAAAATTAACCAAGGTATTTCAGCGTCATGCGGCGGAAAAGGATAGAATTAGAGATTGTTTGTTATCCTAATTTCAAGATGCGAGAAAAAAAATTGCTTCGCCTCGAAGCTAAAGTATTCGTTATATTTGAGTTAGGGACGATTTGTGAATCGTCCCCGGTTATATAGGCGATTAAGCTGTAGGCGCAGGTTTGTTATCTGATGTAGCTTGTTGAATAGGGGCGGGTGTTTTACTAGCAAAGATCCCCATAAGAGGCATTGCTTTTATAGAATTATGGATTTGTGTTATGGAATTCTGTAAAACAGCAATCAGCTTATTTAGAATAATCGTACCTTTAAGATCTAGACCTTTTTCGAGAGACTTTTTTTGTTGTCGGATAAAATTTGCGCAATGTTCTAATCTGCTGAGGATGTTTGTGTTTTTCGGGACTTGTTGAGCGCTTTCTATAGGTGTTGCGGGCGTTGCTTTTTCTGTAATTTCTGCTCCCGTTAAAATGCTCTTAGCACTGTTGAGTATGTCCAATGTTTCTGTTGCATCTGTTAAAGCAGGGGTCTTTTTTACATAAGTCGTAAGCGTCTCTATTACATCTAAAGGAGCAGGATCTGCTACATGAGTGATGTTAGAATTGGCAGGAGTAAGTTTTAGCATCATCAAAGCGGTAAATACTTGGGTTAGATTATATTTTTCTAGCCCTGTTTCGTCGTCTACTGAATCCTTCTCTTTTTGATTAGTGATTGTTAACTTCTTCTTTTCTTGATTAGCCACAAATTCCGCGATAATAGCATCATAGTAAGAATAAAATTTATCCTCATTCTCTAATATGTCTTTTAAAATAACCATTTCCGAATTGGGTAAAGCTAAGGCTTCGTTCGAGTTGATCGAGCTTAAATGTTGAGAAAGAGCATCATTAAACTCATCCGCTCCCCAGACTTTAGTTTTTTCGGTTAAGGAAGTTGCTATATGATTACGTATTGCTTGCATAGCGTGCAAAGCTTTCTTCAGGACTGCTATATCTTGTTCTTGTTGAGTGATTGACATATTTACCCCCTAAGTTATATAAAATTACCTGAGCAGTATACTATGAATTTTAGAGCATTACTAGCATCTACTTGAATTTATTTTAAAAAAAGATCTTTGTTACGGTTTTGAGGTTAGTAATTATACTAAAAAAAGCGCTTTTCTTGCGAAAGCGGGTTGCATAATTCAGCTTAGATTTGGGCTGGGTTAGTTTTTATATTGTTGGTAAAGATAAAATCAGTAATATGGTTATCCCAACAACGGCAATAATTCTTTCAACACTTTAGCCGGGCCTGCAACTATATCGCCTGAACTCAAATAATTTTCTACGCCTTGGAAATCAGTGACTAATCCGCCGGCCTCTTTCACCAATAGAGCACCTGCAGCGATGTCCCATTCTTTCAAACCCGCTTCCCAATAAGCATCTAAGCGACCACAGGCTACATAGGCTAAGGCTAAAGCGGCCGAACCTAGACAGCGTATATCGGCTATTTGGTTAAAGAGGGTATTCAATGTAGCTTGTGATTGATTCCAGCCATCTGTGCGCGGGGTGGGAAAACCGGTGCTCATGAGAGCGCCGTTTAAACCGCGTTTATCGCTCACACGGATACGGTTGTCTAGGAAGGCACCCTTGCCGCGGCTGGCGGTGAATAATTCTTGGCGCATAGGGTCATAAACTACTGCATGGCTTAATTTACCCTGTTCTTTAATGGCAATAGAAACGGCAAAAAAAGGTAAGCCTTTGATAAAATTCTGTGTTCCATCGATGGGATCGATTATCCACCAAATTTCTGCATCTTCATTTTCTTGCCCACCGCCTTCTTCTCCTAAGATACTGTGGCTAGGGTAAGCGTATTGAATGGTATCGCGGATAATCATTTCTGCTTTTTGGTCAATATTACTCACAAAATCGTGCGGCGATTTTTCCTGTATATGCAGCTTGTTTAAATCCTGCTGGGCACGGACAATGGCGTCGCCTGCTTTGCGGGCGGCCTTGATAGCAATATTGAGATAAGGATGCATTTGTTCATATTTCCGACAATTTAATGATGACTCATGGTGCCAGAAAAATGACTTTAGCACAAGAGCGGGCATTTATAGGGGGAATATGATTGCCCATTCAAGGGAAAGAATATATAAAAAACATAAAAATAGAATATGGCTTAAAAATCATAGAGTTACAAAAAAAATACTTTGAAAATTAATTTAAACAAATGGAAGAGTTGTTAATATTTCCTTAAGATTTGTGCGCTACAATTCTGACCATAAAGAATTTACATCATAATTTTAAACAAAGCGGGGTATATCATGGCGACGAGCGAGAAAAGCATTTGGACGAAGTTGGCAGAACTTTCTGGTAGTTTCCCAGATAATGGTGAGGAGGTGAAAAATACTCTAAGAGACTATTATGAAGAAGTAGGTTATCAAAGCAAAAATACGATATTCACCGCTAGCCAGTTTCCTAAAAAGATAACTCTTAATGAGCTGCCTAAGGTCATATACGGCGATATGCACCCTGATGTTCCTAAAACAAACGGGATATATCGCGGTAGTCATGAATTATCAAAAAAGGTACTTCAATCACGTGAATTTTGGGACGGCATGTCTAAAGAGCAGATAAAAAAAGAAATTGTAGCTATATTTAGCCGTGCCTTAACAGGCGATAATAACTCCGCTTTAAAGGCAATGAAAGAATCTTTTGAAAAAGGAAAAGATACTGGTCACGAAGACAGAAGTGGGTCAAGAAATTCAGACCAAAAAAAGGGATAGCTAAGATATAATTCTCGCCATGAAAATGGAGACGAG
>JBIPMB010000119.1:0-6723 GCA_044369355.1 Gammaproteobacteria bacterium
ATCACTGAATTAAGAACTGCTATTTATGAAAGTTACACGTTATTCTATTTTCCAAGGCCAGAAAAAGACATTTCTATTCCAGATCATAGAAAAGATATCTTACATATTATTGGAAATCCTGCAGCAGAAGACAGCCAGTATTTATACGACTATCGCAATCCATTAAGAACAGCGGAATCAAAGTTTTATCGCAAAGACGTTGGTATGTTTTTAGCGGGTCCTGGGGCAATTCAAAATTTCATTCAATCAAAATATGACGATCTTTTTTATTTTTCTTTCCCGCAGAAATATTATAGTAAGCCGCAAGAACAGTGTGGAAGTTGGTATAATTTAAAAATGACCAAAGAAAATTTCCTTTCTTGGATTAGAAATGTTTTTGTCTTTTTATTAATTGGCGATGTAAATAATATTTTGATAAAACAGTACTTCACGAACATTGGCATAAGCAATACTCTAATATTTTCCTTAAGCAATATCATCAATATGGCACGTCAACAGTCAGAGAGAGAGAAAAAAGAGATAGGAGAAGAAAGTGTTGAACTAATTGATCTCGCGGTAAAAATAGATAGATTTTTATTAACAGCGGCTAAATTATGGGATGAATATGTTAAAGAATACTCTGGCGAGAGAAAGTGTTACCTTTATAATCCCTATCTAACGCTTTTAACTTCTGTTTTTTTTCATAAACACGTATATTTTGGCGGCAAGATCATGCATAATTTTAATTTAAAAGAAAAAAAACATTTTATTGTAGAAAAACTATCTGCGATATCTCTAGAAGAGATAAATGAAAATTACTTCAAAGAAATGATGGGTGATTTTAATTACAACCAACGTGTAAATTTTATAGAAGATCATCGGGAAGTTATTGGATTTGAAATGCAGGATTCTCCAGAAAAAAAAGAGAAGATATTTGCATTCGCATGTAAGTTGGGTCAAATACTAATAAACGAAAAAAGTTTAAATTTTACTGCTTATTTTTTCAAAGAACGCGACCGTTATTTAGCGGATATACATAAAATTACAGATTGGCTTGACAGTATAAATGAAAGTGATATTACCAAGGAAAATGTGTTTGCTTTTATACAAAATAATGGATTGGTCGACCTAGAGCAAAACACAGTTGCTCGGATAGTTTGCAGATAGTTCGATGTGCCGTTTATAACCGAGCGTCGACCATTTTCCAAACCACGACCGTTAGAGAGCGGATAAATAGCATATATTTTTATTAAAAAACATGTCATTTAAAATCAATTTCTTACAATAATATGCTCCTGCTGTGACGTCCCTATAAAATAGATATTTGCATAATGCTGATAGTTGTACAATACTTAAGTACAACTACAAATGGGAGGTTGATATGGAAAATATGACATATTCCGATTTTAGACACCATTTGGCAACTGCCTTAGACCGGGTCAATGAAAACCACACCCCCATTCTGGTGACTCGGCAGTCCGGGAAAGCAGTGGTGGTGATTTCTTTAGAGGACTTTAGGTCTTATGAAAAGACAGCGCCCCTAACATTTAGTTCTGAAAATGCAGAACGCTTAAACCAAGCTTTTGAAAAATTGGAAATTGACGAATTGGAAAATGAAGGCGGTCTAGTAAAAAACTTAAATAAAAAGTGAAATTGATTCTCGTCAACTAATGCCGCTCTGTACCACCCACGGTAATGCCATCAATTTTTAATGTAGGCTGCCCTACACCGACTGGAACATTTTGCCCTTCCTTGCCGCAAGTACCTACACCTTCATCTAATTTTAGATCGTTGCCTATCATAGACACGCGCGTTAATACATCGGGGCCGCTGCCAATTAAGGTAGCGCCTTTAACGGGTCTAGTGATACGACCATTTTCAATTAAATAGGCTTCGCTGGCGGAAAATACAAATTGTCCCGAAGTGATATCCACCTGACCGCCGCCAAAATTAACGGCATATAAGCCTTTTTCTACACTGGCGATGATTTCTTCAGGCGTGTGTTTACCCGCTAACATATACGTGTTGGTCATGCGAGGCATAGGCACATGAGCATACGATTCTCTGCGGCCATTGCCCGTAGGCTCCATGCCCATTAGTTTCGCATTCAATTTATCTTGCATGTAATTTTTAAGAATACCATCTTCGATTAAAGTGGTGCATTGTGAAGGCGTGCCTTCATCGTCTATGGTTAAAGAGCCGCGTCGCTTTTCTAAGGTGCCATCGTCTACAACGGTACAACCTTTCGCTGCTACACGCTCACCTATACGACCGCTGAAAGCGGATGTACCTTTGCGATTAAAATCGCCTTCTAAACCATGGCCTATGGCTTCATGTAATAATATACCTGGCCAGCCTGGGCCTAATACCACCGTCATCATACCTGCAGGCGAAGCCGTCGCTTCTAGATTTACTAAACCAATACGCACAGCTTCTCTAGCTAATCGCTCCGCTAAGCCAGATTCCATCATTTCTTTTGCACTATAACGGCCGCCACCACCGGCATAGCCTTGTTCAAAACGGCCCGCTTCTTCCATGATCACGGATACATTCAATCGTACTAAAGGTCTAACATCGCCCGCAACGGTACCATCACTGTGCATCAAATAGATAACTTCATATACGCTGCTGATACTGGCCATCACATGTTTAACGCGTTTGTCCAAGCCTCTAGCTAAAGCATCGATTTGTTGCAGCAAGCGAATATTGTCGATATCTTCTATGCTACTCTGAGGATCAATAGCCGGATAACGCGGAGTGATGAGTTTGGATGGCGCTATTTGTAACTGCCCTTGTTGCCCTCGCTGAGCAATACTTTTTGCTGCATCAGCGGCGTCCGTCAATGCCGTTAGCATGATGTCGTCTGAGTAAGCAAAACCTGTTTTCTCACCCGCTACAGCGCGCACTCCCACGCCTTTATCTAGCGTATAACTGCCTTTTTTGATAATGCTGTCTTCTAAACTCCAAGTAGACTGTTCGCTGACTTGGAAATAAATATCGGCGCTGTCTATCGCATTACCTAAAATGCGTTGCAAGATCTGGCTGACTTGACTAAGCGATAAGCCTGCGGGATCTAATAAGGCTTTGGTTGCAATGTCAATATTCTTTTTTGGCATGATGCCTCCATTATTCTTCTTTTAGCTTTACAAAACGGTGGCAACAATCGTCTAAAACGACGCTGATCCAAGGCCAAATAATCGCACTGGATAAACTGGCGGCAAAATAACTCCAATCCGTTAATTGCTGGCCTATTACACCTTGGATCAAAAATAAAATAAATTGATAACCCAAAATTAAAAAACCTATTTCAACGACTTGTTGTACTCGGCCCGCACGGCGTAATTGTTTGCCATTCTTCAATACGATAAAACTCAATAACAACAAAGCCAAAGCATGTTGCCCTAAGATGGTACCATTCATGGTATCCAAGCAAAGACCTATAAAACAGGGTAGTAGTAATTTAAAGCGTTCTTCCAAAACCAAAGCCCAATAGACTATTACTAAAGCCACCCATTGCGGCACCCAAATAGTGAGGATTTCAGAAACAGGCAAAAATTGCAGTAAACAAGCGATTAAAAAACTTAAAAACATGATCAACATTAGGCGATAGGTCATTGTGTAGCCTCTGATGTAGCGGCAGGTTTAGTTGGCACTAGGTTCATTTCGTACAACATTTTTTTAGTGTCATCATTCAAATAATGCGATACGATTAACACGCGCCTACTCTGCTCTAGCAAGGCACTGGGATCTACTTCTATGTTCATGAAAGGTTCGCCGGACATTTTGTCTATATGCGTGATTTGCCCTACAGGATAACCCTCTGGATAACGCGCCCCCAAACTTGATGTCACTAATAGGTCGCCTACTTTGATGTCATCGGTTTCAGCAACATGAATAAGCGATAAAGGCCTATTGGCTCCCGCACCTATAATAATCGCTTGAAATCCGGAACGATCATCTTGCACGGGCACACCACTGCGCGGATCGGTAATCAGCAATAAACGGCTAGTAAAAGGCGTCACGCCTATGATTTGCCCCATGACTCCCGAAACGTCGATCACCACTTGTCCTATTGCCACCCCTTCGCGGCTGCCTTTATCTAAAACCACTTCTGCTGAGGTCGGCTCTAAATTCATTGCTAAGAGTTTAGCTTCTTGAAACTGACCATTGATACGCGATGAAGATTTTAATAAAGCGCGCAATTGACTGTTTTCTTGTTGCATGTTGATAAGTTGTTGTAGGCTGACTTGCATCAACAACAATTGTTGCTTTAAATGAATATTTTCAGTGGCCAATTCATGTTGCGTAGCCGCACTCACCTTCAACCAATCGATGGCTTGTACCGGCGCATTTAAAGTATATTGTAACGGTATTAACAGCACCGACAATGCATTACGTACATTATTAACATAACGATAATGATGATCGGCGACCATTAAGCCTACCATTAACGCTGATAGGCATAATACTCTTAGCCCAAAACCCGTTGCACGATGAAATAACATATAACTACTCGCCCCTTTTCAAGAAAAGCCCATATCGAACTTTACAGTACGGGTAGATAGAAAAGTGGCTCATCGCAACATCCTATTATTCGCGAATTAAAAAATCACCGCCAATGGTATTCATTAGTTCTAATGCACGCCCACCGCCCCTGGCTACACAAGTCAACGGCTCTTCAGATAAGATCACCGGTAATCCTGTTTCTTCCATTAATAGTCGATCGAGTCCCGCCAACAATGCACCGCCGCCGGTCAATACCATACCGCGTTCAGCGATATCGGAAGACAATTCAGGTGGGGCTTGTTCTAGAGCTACACGCACCGCACCGACGATGCCGGATAAAGGTTCTTGTAAAGCCTCTAAGACTTCATTGCTGCTCAAAATAAAGGAACGTGGCACACCTTCTGCTAAATTACGGCCACGCACTTCCAATTCGCGCACTTCGCTGCCCGGGAAAGCCGTACCGATTTGGTGTTTAATACGCTCTGCCGTGCTCTCGCCAATTAAAACGCCATAATTACGGCGCACATAATTGATGATGGCTTCATCAAAACGATCGCCGCCTATACGTACGGAAGCAGCATACACGATGCCATTTAAAGAAATAATCGCCACTTCAGTGGTACCACCACCGATGTCCACGACCATGCAACCGCGCGCTTCGTCTACTGGCATGCCCGCGCCTATAGCCGCAGCCATGGGTTCTTCAATTAAGTATACTTCGCGCGCACCGGCTCCTAAAGCAGATTCGCGTATAGCACGGCGCTCTACTTGAGTAGAGCCGCAAGGCACACACACCAACACGCGTGGGCTAGGACGCAATATTTTATTTTCATGTACTTTATGAATAAAGTGTTGCAACATTTTTTCGGTAATTTGAAAGTCGGCAATCACACCGTCTCTAAGCGGTCGAATGGCGGTAATGTTGCCTGGAGTACGGCCTAACATTTGTTTAGCTTCTAGACCCACGGCGGCAACGCGTTTTTGCCCGTTGGCATCTTGGCGTATCGCCACCACAGAAGGTTCATTGAGCACTATGCCTTGATGTAAAACATAGATGAGTGTATTGGCCGTTCCCAAATCTATGGATAAATCGGTAGAAAACAAACCGCGTAACTTCTTAAGCATAGTGATATCACCCCTGAGTAAATAGAACAAATTCTGAGCGCGCCATAAGCGCACAAACTATAGTAGGCTATTATAGGCCCTTATGGCCTTGGGGCACAACTCATTTGCTACCAAGGCTCTTTTTAGCGATAATACGCTACTAGCTTAGAGGATATCATCATGACCCTATCGATCAAAAAAGTACAAGAAACTGCCTATTTAGCCCGTATTGCTATGAGCGATGCAGAATTGAATCGTTGCCATCATGAAATTGAGCAAATTTTCACCTTAATCGATCAATTGCAAGCTGTAGACACCAAAGGCATCACGCCATTGGCGCACCCCCAAGCAAGCCAACAACGCACCGTGGTCGATAAAGTCACCGAAAGCGACCAGCGCGAGAAATTTCAAGCCTTGGCTCCCGCTAAGCAATTAGATTATTACCTAGTGCCTCAAGTCATCGAATAACCCTTATTTTGGAACCAAACCATGCATTTTAAAAGTTTGACTGAATTAAAATTGGCTTTGCAAAAAAAAGAAGTCTCTAGCCACGAATTGGTGAGCCATTATTTAAAGCGTATTGAACGCTTTAAGAAACTCAATGCTTTTATTACAGTAACTGATGAAAGTGCTTTAGCAGAAGCCAAAAAAGCCGATGCACTACGCGCTCGCGATCCAGAAAATGCGCCGCCGCTTTTGGGCTTACCTATGGCACACAAAGATTTATTTTGCACCGATGGCGTTAAAACCAGCTGTGCCTCGAAAATGTTAGACAATTTTATTGCGCCTTATGATGCTACCGTCGTCACCAAATGCCGCGATGCCGGTTTAATCACCTTAGGCAAAACCAATATGGATGAATTCGCTATGGGTTCTTCCAATGAAAATAGTTTTTATGGGCCAGTGGCCAATCCCTGGAATACAGCCTATGTGCCCGGCGGTTCTTCGGGCGGTTCAGCCGCTGCGGTTGCCGCAGGACTCATTCCTGCTGCTACAGGCACCGATACCGGTGGTTCTATACGTCAACCGGCCGCTTTATGCGGCATTACTGGTTTAAAACCCACTTATGGTCGTGTGTCACGTTATGGCATGGTAGCTTTTGCGTCTAGCTTAGATCAAGGCGGCCCTTTTGCG
>JBIPMB010000121.1:0-6703 GCA_044369355.1 Gammaproteobacteria bacterium
GAGGCCGTCCAGAAGCTTGTGTGGATAAGCCAATTCCTGCAAAATCACGTACGCCTCTGCATCGTATGGATTCATATTCAGCATCAAGCATACTAACCGCACTTGTAGGTGAGACGGTAACTAAACGCAAGCTATCCTCCAAGTTAGTCAGTTCCTGATTAAGACGAGTAATCCAATGACTATAGCTGTTTTCTAATCGTTCAATACCCGTGTTACTGAGTGTTCTAGTCTTAACGCGTTGAGGAAAAATACCCAATAATTTGGGTACCGAATCGACTCGACCAAAACCTCGTCTATATAGATCCTTAAAATGAAACTGAATGTATTTTTCTGGTAATTGCTTTCGCAACATTTGCAAGGCTTGAACGGAAAAAAAATCGGCACTACAGGGATGCAAGAAATAGTCCGATCCCATAATCATGGCTTGATTAAAAGCACTCAGACCGGGATTCAAATCAAACAGAATAACATCAATCTGATGAGTTTCAGCAACTTTTCGAAACACGTGACTGATATAGCCAGGAATATCTGCTAACATTGCACGAGCATCAATACCCTCAACAATAGAGGCATCCAGATTACCGATTAAAGCATGTCCTGGTAATAGGTATAAACGGCCATAATCGTGAACAGGGTAAATTTTAGTTCTTTCTCCAATACTTAAGTCGTGAGGTTGTCTATTCTGAATAATGGGTCTAAATATATCGCCAATAGTCCTATACTCGCGATGGTTTTCTTCCAGATCCTCTGAGGACATAGCTTCGGCCTCGGCATAAAAATCTTCGATACGTGCACGTTCATCATCTTCGGCAAGATCAAACTGGTCTGGCCAGACCAAAGCGGTTAAATTTGTCTGGGGATCTGCATCCACCATCAAAACCCTCAAACCGAGTTGCTGCAAAACATAGCCTAAATTATATGTAGCGGTTGTTTTGCCAACACCACCCTTAAAATTATACACCGATATCAATATCGCTGGCATGATTTTCTCCTTAGCGTTAAAAAATATTACGAAATTCTGCAAATAAACTGTGGTTCTGAATGTGCCTGGCCAACAATATCCCTTAATAATTGAGCAAGGCCTTTAATAACATTTGCATTACCTTTAACATGCAACTCATGCCCTTCTTTATTCATTGTCACCGTTTCGTTAACAGCTATTACCTGTTGTTCCAGCAACTTCTTAAAATTATCTAAATAAAAATTAAGCAGGGGATCACCTAATTTAGCCGCCACACAGGTTATCACCAATTCTTTATTTTTTTCAATGACTTTGACCTTGAATTTGTATCCTACTTTTGAACGTTCTTCAAAAAAAGCAATAAATTCTACACTAGGCTTAAAAACAATATTAACACTCAAGCATTTTGCCGGAACACGTCCCTGTCCACCATTGAACTCACATTTCCACCACTTATCTCCTTTTTCTAACACAGAAACTAAATCCCCCCTGCGCACGGGGAGATCATGGACTTTTTGGGGGTAAACATCCTCAAGAACAACTGCTTCACACAGGATGTTTTGAGACGAAGAAAAGAAAGAACTCTGATTGCTGTGTAATGCAAAGGACGACCCACTTTGTGTTGAAATAACTTCCGGATTATCTCTCATCACATCATCGTCACTTTCACCAAAATCTGAATCAGAGTGATTCTCATTTTCTTGAGAGCTAGAAAAGAAACGTAATTTACGTGCTGGCGCATTCCTGATTTCTAAAAAGCCGTTGTCTGTGTTCATTTGGTGCCCTACATCAAGCAATGGAACCGATTGCTCCGGTTTATTAAAAAACATGGCGGTAAGTATGCCATGCTCACAATGTAAATTAAAAATATGCCTGTCACAAGCTTTCAGAAAATAATCACGATAATACTCTAGCAATTCACGATACACGGGCTTAGCAATTTCATCCTCTAACCCCATTACCTTTAATTGTGGAATACGTACAATTAGCTCAGCATGCCAGCTATCGGGCTTATATGATTGAAAGACGGAATAAATCCTCTCGTGAATATTTTTTTTGTTTTTCTTGACTGCTTCATGTAGTGTATTCGTAATTTTTGTAAATCGTGCAATTGCAATTTTATGATCCTTAAAATAAGGTTTACACCCATTATCAAAAACCTCTTTGGCAACAAAATGCGTTATTTCGTGGATTAATGTTCCGCGAACAAACACCTTACTTCTCTCAGTATCTTTATCACGATTCCCACCTAAATAAATGGCATTATCATGGTAATATACTCCAAAAGCATTATCAGTTCCACCTGAGGTAACAGAACTCACGTCACCTTTATACGGTGCTAATATAATTTTTAATTTTTTATTTTTCTCACCATAAAGGCGAGCCATATCGGGTGCCATTCTATGCAATCCCTGTACAGCAAATGCGGTTATTTCCAATAACGGATTAAGATCGGAGATTTTTTCCATTGCAAGAAATGATTCTCTATGTGTTTTTTTATCAAGCTGATGCTTTATGCTAGAACCCTGAATATGTTTTGCCATAATTGAAGCTACCCCTTTCATAAAAGGGCGATTGATAGCTGGAAAATGATCTTTCAGTCTTGTTATCTTCCTTATAAGATCAAAGCTAAAACCAAAATCGGACAACTTTACATCTTCCAGATCTAGAGTAAGCATAAGAGCCAATAATTCTTTTCTTTTTTCTTCCTTTTCAAAATACCCCCCTTTTTTATCAATTAATAGTCCTTGTGCTGTCTTATCTTGCTTATTTCTAATCGAAAATTGAGCTCCATATAAAATCAAGCTTCGAGCAAAATCAACACTGTCACTCATAATTGCTAAATGCAGAGCAGTATTCCCTTCTTCATCAACAGAATTAATGAGTTCTGGCTTTGATAAACAAGAAGCGGCTAGCAATGACGGATCGTTTGCTTGAATCGCTAGATGAAAATCGGTTTCACCGACGAGAAGAGAGCCACAAGTGGCGCGGCGCAATGCCTCTCGCCATTCTTTAATAAGACCACACTCTGTATAGGTAACCATTCCCTCGTTACTTTGAATTTCTTGAAGCGAATTAATTGGCTGCAATTGTTTTAAACGCAATTGAAGCGCAAAACCAGCTATCTCGACGCCAGTCGAAGAATGATAAACTCGGAACCATTCAGTATGATCCTCGTCTTTGGCAGCTTCCTGAGGAGGCTGCTTATCCTGCATCCAATAAAAATCTTCAATAACTGACTGTCCGCTTTCACAAACTAATTGACACCAATGCCGCCCTTTTTCATCAGGCCATTTCTCAGGGCCTTGCCAATTAAGATCGCTAATCTCTAAGGATTCAAACCCAGCACTTGGAAACGACGAGAAATCAACGATACTCCCTTCCTTTTCAAGTCCTTTTTTGTATTCGCGTAAAACTTGCTGTGCAGAGAGAATCCGCTGTTTATCAGATTGAAACTTTAACCAAAGTGCCTTATTCTTTTTCTTTTCTTCGACCCAAGCTTTAATAGGCTCATGCGCTATATACTCAATAAAATAATTCACTGCCCCAGGTTGAGCAGAACCCTCTTTTAAATCACGCTTCAAGAAAAAGCCTTTTATTTCAGTTTTTGTCGGTGCATGAACAATACTAAAACTTGGATTGACACTATTATCTTTAATCAGATAAAACTCATCTGTAACTTCACCTTTTTCAGAAATAAGGCGAAACCAATGTCGGCCTTCTGCATCAGGCCACTTTTCAGTCGATTGAATTTCGGCAGACTTAAAAAACCAAGCATCAAAACCTGCACCGGGGAATGGAAGAGAGAGTGCATCAATTTCCTCGCCAAATTCATATTCTTTTCTAAGCTCTTGTAAAATCTCTTGTGCTTTAGGCAAAATATTGCTCAGAATATATTGAGTCTCCAACCGTACAACATATCGTTTATCTTTTTCTTGCATCCATTGGATAACTTCTTCTCGCGGCGTGTATTTGGCGTACCACCAATAAAAACCATTCTCATCGGGATAACCTCTGTCCTTATCTTTTATCCAGAAACATTCTTTTGGTAGTATTTCAGGAAATGGCTCATCGGGATTGTCTTCCTTTTCACCGTTTTCACGACAAGCCCTATAGTGCTTTTGAGCTGATTCAGCTAATTCCTGTGCCCAAATTGATTCCGAATAAGGGTATGAAATAGCCATATAATCAATAAAGGAAAAAGCGGGGGCACGTTCAGACAATGATGAGGATTGCCCATCTTTCTCGGTTTTTAAAGCAATACCATATTGCAAAGCCAAATCTTCTACATTAGAGATAACTCGCCGCCTTTTATTAGGCCAGTCATCTGACAGGCTACCATCTGGTAGAGGTACTGAACGAGAACGTTTGCGAGAAGTGGATTCGGGAGGATCTACAACAATAGATTCTGGTGGAATAACAGACGATTTACCGGGTTGCGGCAGTGTTTCAATCTCTTTTTTAGCGCATAATAATCCGCGATTTTTTACTTCTTTCAAAAATAACTGAGCGCCAAGGTGTCCTGCTCCTGCCAATTCGTTAAAAAAAGTCATTAATTTAACTAAATATGAGGAATCGATCTGTTTCGTTTTTTCATGTTTGGCTTCTTCAAATAATTTCTCTGCTTTATCATTAATGCCATCAAATTCACCATCGTTCATGGCATTGGCCGTTTCCGTAAGATAACTCACACCCAATAAAACCATGGCAAATGCAAATTGGTTCTCTGCGGCTTCATAATACTGTTGTCTAGCCTGTTCAACATCATTAATAACTGAGTCACTCTCGTTTGTCATCATTACTAACTTATATTCAAACAATAAACCCAAACAGCTCTTTGCCATATCCGACTTGGTTTTGGCCTCTTCAAACCATCTCTTAGCATTTCCATAATTTCTAATATTCGGATCGGGATCCGTAAGGAAAATTATGCCTAGAGAAACTTGCGCGTTAACAAAGCCGCTTATTGCCGCTTTTTCAATCCATTTAAGACCCTCTTTTGTGTCTCGGTGCCTAGCCGTTCCGCGAAAATAACCGTAAAAATATGAATGACCTAATTCATTTTGGGCTTCTATTTGTTCTTCGAGGGTAATTGGTGGGCTTCCGCCTGCAGCAATAGCATTTGGATCGGCGATTATTTTCTGTAACTCAAATTTCGCTCTTTCAGGATATCCTGCATCACTACCCCTCACTCGAGAGTTTATGCCACTAAGCTTCGCACCCATCGCTTTACGATAGTATTCCATCGCTTTAGGAATGTTCGGCGCAATAACGCTTCTGTCATCGCTGGAACGATAACCATCCGCATAAATTTTCGCTAAGTGAAAATAAGCTCTTGCATTACCTTCAATTTTCTCATACCAAACAATAGCTTGTTCAATATTCTTTTTAGCTTCGGGGTGAGTACCACCCTCATCATCTGCAAATCTACCACCTCGATATACATCAGCTAAGCGCAACTGTGATTCAACGTCTCCCTGCTGTGCTCGTAATTTTAATACAGGGAAACGGGCATCATTGCAACCCAATTCTACCGATTTTTCATACCACTTCAGTGCTTCATCACTTTTTCCTTCTTCCTCACATATCTCTCCTAGATAAGCGCTAGCTTTGCCGCTGCCTAGTTCTGCCGCACATTCATAGCATTGACGCGCCTCATCCCTATTTTTTTCAAGCCCGAGTAACCCCGCAGCATAACATTCTCCCAAGCGACAATGTGCCGCATAATGTCCCTTCTTAGCAGCTGCTTTGTACCATTTCAAGGCCTTAGACACATCCGAGTCTACACCCTCTTGCCCACATTCATAGATGTTAGCCAGTTGGTACTGAGAGTCTCGACAACCTTGTTTTGCACGGAGCAGACTCAAGCGAAAAGGTGCTTTAGCATGATTTTCCTTCGCTGCTTTTTCATAATATTGAATGGCCGCTTCGTTATTTTGCTCTACACCCAGACCTTTCTCGTAACGATTAGCCACTCTAAATTGCGCCTCAACATGTCCCTGATCGGCTGCACGCTTGAAATACTCAAATGCTTTTGTTTGATCTTTTAAAGTCTCAGAATCAGCTTGACTAGACTCATACATTTTACCTGTTGCATATAATTTTCCTATTTCAAACTGCGCATCTATATGTCCTTCGTCTGCTGCCTTCTTATAGTATTGCGCAGCAGAGGGGGGGGCTATTTCTAAAGGGGCCAGGGTAAAAAGTGCCAATGGATGATTTTGTTCAGCTGATCTCTTAAGCCATTTATTTGCTTCATCTTGATCCTTTTTGTTCCTCTTATGTGCACAAGCATTTCCAAGGTTATACTGAGCTTCAGCATATCCTTGTTCAGCTGCTTTTTTAAAGCATTCTCTCGCTGTAGATATGCTTTTCTTCACACCACCACGGCCAAACTCATACATAACACCTAGATTATTCTGAGCACGCGCATAATTTTGATTTGCTGACTTTTCATACCATCCACACGCTTTACTTGTATCTTTTTTAACGCCATAACGATTTTCATAGAGAACACCCAATACATACTGGGCAATTTTATCGTCCCCTTCCGCTTTCTGGATTAATGTAGGCAAAAAGAGATTAAATTTTTCTTCATAACCTTCAATTGTGTGTCCGTCTGTGTGCGCTCGCGCTAAACCAATCCAAGCAAGGGGGCAATCTTTTTGTGCAATCTCCCAAAAAAAACCAATGGCCTCTTCATATTTACCTTGACGATAAAGCCTACTTGCACAATCAAAA
>JBIPMB010000123.1:0-6608 GCA_044369355.1 Gammaproteobacteria bacterium
CTGTATTCCATTTTTCAACACCCAGTTTTACTCTCAAGATCCATAAGATACCATACTGAAGTGTTCGCCTAAAGGCGAGGGTGTTAACCCTATCCCACGTAACTACATAAAATATACGTCGTTCTCAACTTTTTCTTATGCTTAAATGCGCAAGTCAAATTGAAGAAGAGCTTTACCAAGCATCTTGTTAATAGTAAAGCAAATTGTGTGAGAAAGCAATTTGTGAGCAATGCGTTCGATTGGTAAGATGCTACAATTTACGAACTCTTCCTTTTTCAATATTAAAATGATCTATTAATTAATCTATTACGGTTTCAATAATAATCCTTGTAGATTGAAGTCAACAGATTGCAAATGGATATCTGTATATTGATACAATTCTTCTTGATACTCAGCACCAACAAAGTAAAAAACGGTGCTAGAAAATATATTCATTATGTAGCCAATGGAAACTAATTGCATTATACTAAGATTATTAGCATCTCACGCTTTTGAATACTTCCCTAGGTAAAACTATAATTTCATTTGACAAGCTGGAATTAATTATGAAAAGCACACATTCTACCCTACATCTCTCTAACGGCATTGTCTTGTGGAAGGCAGTAGCTAATTTAGCACAAGCCTATGCATTGAGCCATAAAGACTTAGAAGATGTCCTAGGTTTCAGTCAAACTACTTTAAGTCGGCTGTATCAAAAAGGTGGCGGCATTAATCCTCAATCAAAAGAAGGGGAGCTAGTCTTACTTTTAATTCGACTATATCGTAGCCTATCGGCTAACTTAGGCGGAGACGATGAGGCAGCCAAAGCTTGGCTCAGAAGCCATAACCATTATTTTAATGAATCCCCCTTGGAGCACATCCGTAAAATTACCGGCCTTGTAGAAGTACTTTCTTATCTTGATGCCATGAGAAAATTTAAACCAACAACGGTTCTATAAATCTATCTATCACGCGCATAAATTCTTGTGGTACTTCGTGATGCGGTAAATGACCTGCACGAGGAAAAGAATGGTATTGAGCACGAGGAATAGCGCTTGCTAAAGCTTTAATCAATGGTTCATAAAAAATTAAGTCTTGGTCGCTGCCGATCACTAAGGTTGGCGTGTTGATTTCATGCACCCACGTGCTGCTATCAAAGTTTTTGACGGCTGCAAATTGTGCCTGCATGCTCTCTACTGTTGCTGCATAGGGATAATTGAGTCTGAGCTCAATCAATTCTTCCACTTTTCCAGGAATAGACAAAAAATCTGATGAATACAGTATGCTTAAAACCAGTTTGCAACAACTCGCCACAGGCGCTTTGGCTTTCGCTAATTCTAACTGCCCCTCAAAGAAAAGATTAAAGCTGGCACAACTTTTTTGCGTTGAATTTACTAAAATCGCTGCGCGTACGAAGTGTGGATATTGCCGCATCAGTTGTTGGGTAATAAAGCCGCCCATAGAACTACCCATCACCAATGCTTGTTCTATACCTAAGTATTGGCATAAGCCATAAACATCGTTGCTCATTTGTTGAATGCTATAAGGCCCAGGCGGCACATCGCTTTGACCTACGCCACGGTTGTCTAATAAAATAACCTTATACTTTTGCGCTAAAGACTCAATAAGAGGAAGCCACGCCATGTGATCAGCATTTAAGCCCGCTATGCAGACTATGGGAAACCCCTGGCCATAGACCTCGTAATACATATTAATATCATTTATTTTTGTAATAGGCATTTTGTTCTCCAAATTTAAAGATAAGCTAAATATTGTATTTCACTGGGATATTTGAGAAGGGCGGCTCGCGAGCCGCCCTTACAGCGAGCAGCCCCTACAGCAGATTTGTGGTGTGTAAACCTTCAACGAAACATTCTACAAATGTGTATCCCAACCCTTATCCCCTTTAATAAGGACTGTGACTGCTACATTATCGGGTCCATTCAAAGTTTCTTCTATTTCTGGGAAGGCCGCCTTGACCGCATCATCTTTTGCCCAAGACGCCACATCTGTATATTTATAGCTATACTTTACTTCAACTACTTTACGCTCACTTGAGTCTTGCTCTATATAATTTAAAATTTTATCTACTTTTAGATGTGCATAACAAAAACTACGTGGCCGTCCCAAAAAGTTTTTACCTTTTACCGTTTTTTGACCTGCATCGGTTAAATTATATAAATCCATCACATAAAATTTATCATCAATAAGTTGGCCATTCCACTTGGTCGCTTGCTGGGTCTCTTGTGTTTTTTTCAACAGGCCTACTTTAACCAAAGCATCCAAGGCCTGTACATCTTTTGTTGCTTCCGCCGACAGTGGTTCCAATTGTCCATTCTTCTTGGTTTGTACAATAACAGCCATATTCTGCCGTAATGTGTCTATATCTGAAACACGTAAGGCAGAAAGGTCTGATATATTAAAATTCGCCACTTTCAAACATTGATATTTATCTTCCAATTCTTTATTGATGGCTGATTTAAATGCACTTTCTTTACCACAAGCAGTCAGCACCAAGATCATGCTTAAAATTAAACCTATTTGTACTGTTCTTCTCATGCGCACCTCTTTATTTAAAACTATCGTTCGGCATTCAATGTATTACTAATGCTCTTTAAATTTATATAGACTATTATCCATATTTCTATAACACTGTCAACCTAACCTATTGCGGTTTTTGAAGTACACACCCCTGTCGCATTTTATCCTCAATCCCGATACAATGCGCTATCGCTATAGCTTATAAGGTTTTTAAATCATGGATTTTCGCTTAAATGCCGAGCAAATCGCCATGCAAGACATGGTCTTTGATTTCATGCAGGAACAAATGATGCCACAAGCAGCTGCCTGGGATGAAGATCATATTTTTCCTAAAGAAGTGCTACGTCATGCAGCACAATTGGGCCTAGCTGGCGTCTGTGTTGCCAGTGATGTAGGCGGCAGTGAATTAACGCGTTTAGATTATGTATTGATCTTTGAGATCTTAGCCAAGGCTTGCCCATCCACAGCGGCCTATTTATCTATACACAATATGGTAACGAGTTTAATTGATCGTTTTGGATCTCAAGAACAACGCCATCGTTTCGTTCCGAAATTAACATCATTGGAACATTTCTCAAGTTATTGTTTAACCGAACCCTCCACGGGATCCGATGCCGCCAATTTACAAACCACCGCTACGCGCAATGGCGATCATTATATTTTAAATGGCAGCAAGGCTTTTATATCCGGCGCTGGAGAAAGTGAAATCTATCTTTGTATGGTGCGTACTGGAATAGAAGGCGCTAAGGGTATTAGCTGCATCATCGTAGAAAAGGATACGCCTGGATTTTCAATCGGTAAAAAAGAACTAAAACTAGGTTGGCACAGTCAACCCACGGCTATGTTGTTTTTTGAAAACTGCCGTGTACCCATAGAAAATCGTATCGGTGAGGAAGGTCAAGGCTTTCATATGGCTTTATCCGCTTTAAACAGTGGCCGTTTAGGTATAGCTGCTTGTTCTCTAGGTGGTGCTACACAATGTTTTGATTTAGCACGTCGTTATACCTATGAACGTGTACAATTTAAACAACGCTTAAGTAACTTGCAAAGTATTCAGTTTAGGTTGGCAGATATGCATACACAATTGGAAGTGGCACGCTTAGCCGTTTATCGCGCTGCCTGTTCTTTAGATGCGAAAGACAACAAAGCGCCTATCCACGTGGCTATGGCCAAACAACTGGCTACGGATACTGGTTTTAATGTGTGTAATGAGGCACTGCAGTTACACGGCGGTTATGGTTATTTACGCGATTATCCTATAGAACGTTATCTGCGTGATCTGCGCGTGCATCAAATTTTAGAAGGCACCAACGAAATCATGCGTGTTATTATTGCTAAAAGTCTATTACATGAGATGGAGTAAACAATGTCATATCAAAATATATTAACCGAATTAGATCATGATGGAATCTTAAGCATTACCTTAAACCGTGCCGACAAGTTAAATGCCTTGAGCGTTGAACTATTAGAAGAATTGTTACACGCCATCGATAAAGCACAAAAAGATAGCCAAACCTATAGCGTATTGATAACCGGCGCAGGCAAAGCCTTTTGTGCTGGCGCAGACATACGTCGTTTAGCGGAATTAGATGCCAACAGTGCCTATCATTTTGCACGTCACGGGCAACACATTTTTGACCGCTTAGAAAATTTAGGCAAACCCTCATTAGCTGCCGTCAATGGTTTTTGTTTTGGTGGTGGTTGTGAATTGGCTATGTCCGCCACACTCCGTTTTGCGAGTTTTGAAGCGCGCTTCGCACAACCCGAAGTTAAGTTAGGTGTTATACCGGGTTTCGGTGGCACACAACGTTTACCGCGTTTAGTGGGCAAAGGTCGTGCTTTAGATATGTGTTTATCTGGCCGCACTGTAGCGGCTGAAGAAGCGCACTCCTGGGGTTTAGTCAATGCCTTACACTCTGCAGATACTTTGTTATCCGCCGCTAAAGAGTATTTACGACAATTGCGACACTTAGCGCCCATAGCCTTACAACGCACCATGGAAGCCATTCATCAAGGCTATGATTTGCCCCTAGCCGATGCGTTGCAGTTAGAAGCATTATTATTCGCACAAAGTGCTGCGACTAAAGACAAAAGAGAAGGTGTGGCCGCATTTTTAGAAAAGCGAACAGCAAAATTTGTGGGGGAATAGATGTATTTTAGTTTTTCAAAAAATCTGATTCCTGGAATGGGTGTGACCGCAGCATTATTAACGCAACATGGTTTTATTGAAATCATTAATAAGATACGAATAATTACCTTTAAAGTAAAACCATATCCTCTTTAACGCTTTCAGCGACAGAACTCGTTTCCGCTGAATATTGTTCCTTTAAACGAATCGCAATACAACCTCGCATAAAAGCACCATCTTCACTCAAACCACGTTTTTTTAATTTTATGCTACAACCAGCTGCGCCAAAGCGAGGATCCACATGCTGTAATGCGCTGCTTAGTTTAATATTCTCTTGATTGTTTTTATAACTGTGATACGTGCAAAATTCAACGCTCTTACCAATTTTTAACCATAGTGCATTATCTAGGCTAGGCGTTATCTTTGCTAAGCCTAGACACAATTCATCTAACAAGTGCTGCTGTTCACTCAAAGCATGTGTGATGCTATAAGAGTTGCGTGTTTTACAGGTAGCAGTAAAATTGGTAGGATACTGTCGACTATAATACACTGCTGCTGCATTTGTACTGTTTAAATTAAAATAACTCGGGTGTAAAATAGTAGGGTAATATTGCGTTAAACCATATACCTCTAAAAAAACATTTTGCAAAAAAGTGCGTGGCACATACGTTTCATCGCTGGCTGGAACAAATCCAGGCGCAAAACCCGCCGCAATTCTATAGAGATGATGTGCAGTATCGGCAAGATATGGGTCTACTTTTAAATTTTGTTGCCTTTGCACTTCAGCAATTAAGTTCATTTGTAAATTTAAGTCTATCATTCCAAAATAAAATTTCATAGTGTAACGATAGAAATAAACATAAATTTTATACCACGCAGGGTCATATTTTATTTTTTCAACAAAATTATTTGAAAATAGAAGTGCGCTCATGATCCAATCACAGCCCGCTGTAGGATGCTGCGCTAAATCAGAAAATAATTGTGCATGTTCATAGAGGCTATCTGGTTTGCGTATCCGCTTGCCGAATTTATGACGAATATTACCAAAATGACGTGAACAACTTATGGGAGGCAACATCATTGTCGATCTACACCCCGCCACACTCTGTAAAATAGAGCTGCTTTCCACTTCATTGATGACACGCTGTGCTGAAATAAAATCCCCAGCATGTAAAAGACGATGTGGTACCGTTAAATTATACTGTTTATGATCAACGAATAATTCCACCGCTTTGTCTAAAATCATCGTCAACGGTGAGGAGTGGGCTCCATAGCCTAAATCATTAGAAAAATTGCGATCTAATCTAACATTGGGCTTATTTAATGACACAAAACCACCTTGCATGGTGGGCAGAAAGGCAGTTTCATTATCCCCCAAAGTAGCACCAAAAGGATAATATGCGATATAAAAAGCGAATTCTTCGCCTGGACTGACTTCATCGACTAAAGCGCAAAACTCAGGATTAGCAGCACGTACTCGTTCGCGTACGGTGGCCCAAGATAAGCGCACTAATCCCTTGTTTTCGTCTTTGGAACTATAAATATCAGCAAAAAGTTGCACAATAAACCTCCATATACGACCGTTTAGATCTTTTTAACGTTTTATACTATGTCAACAATAATGTCAACGTTTAATATGAAAATTATACATTTAAACAGTTTGCATTGAATCCAGGATAATTTACGTGAACATTTTATCTGTGAATTTTAGGTGATAAATGTAAATGAATATGCTATTGAAATAATAGGCTTTTTTATGGCCTAAAGAGCTATTTCCGCTATTAAACCCATATAAACTGCCGGAAAAAGAGATATTCTTTTTATTCATCTTTCTTTTGTCAATAAATTGATTATTATGGATAATTTATGCTCAAATCATCTCCGAAAAATGAATGGCTCTGGGGATGAAAGAATAAGGGACAATTATAATGATATTATATTTGTCCCTTATTTGCGAAAA
>JBIPMB010000020.1:0-20789 GCA_044369355.1 Gammaproteobacteria bacterium
ACCACCGCTGGCGTATAACAAGGGGAAACCTGCTTGTGCGGCTAATAATGCCGACATGCCATCAAAAACACCGGGAGCAGTATATAATTTTTTTTCATTTAAATACTGTCTTAATTGGCGAGTTACTTTCATATGAAGGTCCTTAATATATGTGAAAATGAGATATACTTATTCTATCCTTCTTTATAGACACAATCCACTTCAAAAACTGGTCAAATTTTTATCGTTTGTAAATAAAATCCCTGCGCTTTGCTGAAATTTATCGTTTTTTTGATACTTTCTTTGATTTATGGTTTATAATGTTCTTGAGTCATTTTGCGGACTAGTGCTGCACAAAGAATGAGCAGTAGTTCTCAGGATGAGGACGCTACCAATTTTTTTTGGTAGTTATAAATCATAAACAAGGAGCTTTACAATGAAAAAACTATCTCTAATCTTGACCATGCTGATGTTCGGTACTTCCGTTTTTGCAGCTAGCGCAGCTATGACGCCAGATTCCGATATGATGGGTCCTGGGAAAGCATTTTGTGAAAAACACAGTATGACACCTAGCGACTGCAAAGCAGAAATGGCTAAATGGAAAAATGCAACACCTGATCAAAAAATGGCTATGATGAAAGATCACTGGACTAAAATGACTCCAGATGAAAAGAAAATGGCTATGGATCGCATGGTATTGAGATACAATGCTATGGATGCTGACAGTCAAAAAGCTTTGATGCAAATGATGCAAAATGGCAAGTAGTCTCTGATCTAAAGTTTGTAAGGGCGATTTTCGAATCGCCCTTATAATTCAGTTTATTTAGGGCGCATGTGTGGGAACAAAATCACATCGCGTATAGAAGGCGAATTTGTTAATAACATCACCAAGCGATCAATCCCTATTCCCTCACCGGCCGTTGGCGGCAAACCATATTCCAAAGCGGTAATATAATCTTCATCGTAAGGCATGGCTTCTTCATCACCTTGAGCTTTTTCTTGCATTTGTAGATGAAAGCGTGCGGCTTGATCTTCGGGATCATTTAATTCCGAAAACGCATTAGCGATTTCACGTCCGGCAATAAACAGTTCAAAGCGATCGACTATGGTTGGATCTTCTGCATTGCGTCTAGCCAAGGGAGATACTTCGGCAGGATATGCAGTGATAAAAGTAGGATCGATTAACTTTTCTTCCACCGTTTCTTCAAACAGAATCAATTGTAATTTAGCAATACTGTCGTTGTCTTTATAAGGCAGCTTTAAAGTGTCCAATACTTTTTTTAATGCTTTCACATCGTGAACATTATCTGTTGTTAATTCAGGATGGTATTTTATAATGGCTTCGGTCATGGTCAAACGCGTAAAGGGTTTAGAAAAATCAAAATGATGCCCTTGGTATTCAAAATCAAAACGCCCTAAAACAGTGTGTGCGATAAATTGGAATAGTTCCTCACTGATGTCCATCATGTCTGTATAATCAGCATAGGCTTGATAGAACTCCAGCATAGTAAATTCTGGATTATGACGCACGGACATGCCTTCGTTGCGGAAGTTGCGGTTTATTTCAAACACTTTTTCTATGCCGCCGATCACCAACCGTTTTAGATACAATTCAGGTGCGATACGCAAGTACAATTGCAGATCTAAGGCATTATGATGCGTAACAAAAGGTTTTGCCGCAGCCCCCCCTGCTAATACATGCATCATCGGCGTTTCTACTTCTAAGAAACCTTTTTGGATTAAGAAATCGCGCATGGCGCTGATGGTTTGGCTGCGAATGGCAAATACTCGGCGCGTATTTTCACTCATAATTAAGTCTAAATACCGTTGTCTATAGCGTGTTTCTATTTCTTGTAAACCATGAAATTTATCGGGTAAAGGTCGCAATGCTTTAGTCAATAAGCGTATGTTTTGAGCGCGCAAGGATAACTCACCGGTTTTGGTTTTAAATACTGTACCAACCACACCGACTATGTCGCCTATATCCCATTTTTTAAAGTCTTGATAAGCTTCTACGCCTATAATATTTTGCGTAATATAACACTGTATTTTGCCCGACATGTCTTGTAGATGAATGAAACTCGCTTTACCCATCAAACGACGCGTCATAATGCGTCCTGCTAAATGCACCGTATGTTGTGCCTTTTCTAAGTCTTCCTCAGAAACCGCATACCATTGTTTATGCAAGTCTAGCGCTAAAGCATCGCGCTTAAAGTCATTGGGATAGGCTTTTTCTTCTTCCCGCCAGTGACGCAGTTTGTTTTTGCGTTCAGCGATTTGTTCGTTTTCACTTAATTCATTTTGTACGGATTCTGGTTGTTCTATCATCATTACACCTGTTCCTTTAAACTTGCTTCAATAAACACATCGATATCACCATCCAATACGGCTTGCGTATTACCCACTTCTACGCCTGTGCGCAGATCTTTAATGCGCGAGGCATCCAACACATAAGAACGGATTTGATTGCCCCAGCCTATCTCCGTCTTAGACTCTTCCAAGACTTGCTTTTCTACGTTCCGCGCTTGCATTTGCCTGTCGTACAATTTAGAGCGCAATTGCTTCATGGCCTGAGAACGATTCTTATGCTGAGAACGATCGCTTTGACATTGTACCACTATTCCCGTAGGTACATGCGTGATGCGTATAGCCGAATCAGTCTTATTAACGTGCTGACCGCCCGCGCCTCCGGCCCTATAGGTATCGATGCGCAAATCTGCCGGATTGATATCTATAACGATATCGTCGTCAATTTCTGGGGATACAAAAACAGCGGCAAAAGAGGTATGACGACGATGACCTGAATCAAAGGGCGATTTACGCACTAAACGATGCACCCCCGTTTCGGTCCTTAACCAGCCATAGGCATAGGCGCCTTCAAACTTAACCGTGGCACTGCGTAAACCCGCCACATCACCCGCGGAGGCTTCTAATAGCTCAACTTTAAAGCCATGCCGTTCTCCCCAGCGCAAGTACATACGCAACAGCATTTCGGCCCAATCCTGGGCTTCTGTACCGCCAGAGCCCGATTGTATATCCAAGAAAGCATTATTGGCGTCAGCCTCGCCCGCAAACATCCGTTGAAATTCCAGATTTTTAACGGCACGCTCTGCTTCTGCTACATCGGCCAATACCGCGTTCACTGCGGCTTCGTCTTCCTCGGCATAGGCCATTTCCAATAAAACATCCAGATCAGCTAATTGCAAACGAATATGGTCTAGGCTATCTAAAATAGTCGTAAGCTGTACTTTTTCTTTGCTTAAATTTTGGGCTGTTTCTGGGTTGTCCCAGATTTTGTCGTTTTCTAACTCGCGTAAGACTTCCGCCAAACGGTCTTGCTTGGTTTCGTAGTCAAAGATACCCCCTAAGCGCCTCTGCCCGTAGCCGTAGATCGGCAATCTTCAATAGAACTGGATTGATTTCAATCATAACTGGTCACCGTGAAAAGGGGCATTATATACCAAGCGCCAATGAAGATGCGAGCTCGGTGTACTATCTCTTATTGAGTACTCAGGATACCAATGGCATTCGGTTAAGCTCTGACGGACACAGACTTTTTTCAGAAGCGCAATTTTTAGTCAATTTAGGCGCGAATTATGGGCAATATCTTTTGATGCCCATACTGGTGAGACAGATAAAATATCTGAACAATATCATTGAGTAAGACCATAGAGCCATTAAGAAAGTCATCAACCCTATGAAAGGATTTAAGTCATTTGCAGCGGCTAAAGCCACGCTGGCCGGGATAGAACTTCACCATATGTTAGGCCAATATGCAGATGCTGCGAATATGGCTGTTTATGAGCAATTTTACGCTTTAGCAGCATAGTTGCACCCACAAGAAGTATGGCTTATGATTAGCCGAAGCTCCGTATTTATTTGCGACAAAGCCGCAATAAATGCATAAAACAAACATTAGAAAATGATGGTAAACAAAATAGATTATATCAATTAAATATACTGAAAAAGGATTAACCAAAATGAAAACTCAAAATTTTGGAAGAAGCGATGGTCATGCTGCCTTTCACGATGAAGTCTTACAAACAATAGTGGCTCCTATTGTTGTTCGTGCCTTGTATTTCTGTCCAGCACTAAAAAACTATAGAAAAAATCGTGAAAATGGTGAATCTATTGATAATCCTAAACTTCCATTTCCAAATGCTGGATTTGATGAGCTTGATATCAAAGATTCAACATCCCTTAATAAATGGCCAGATCCACAAGGTCGCTATTGGTGGAGAATCATGTTAAACAACGGTCAAGTCGTTAATGATTTTTACTGGATGAAAGACGAACAGCGGGGCTGGCCAGACAAAAGCGATAGTCACCGGTATTGGTTTATTGTTCATCATGCTCCAACAGGTACTAAAATTGAAGGATTCTCACATGAAGCCGATTATGAAAGAGGTTTCCCAGAAAATGGAAGGTATTGGTATTATATTCGCTTTACAGATACTGAATCCCCAACAATAGCGCAATGGATGAAAGAAAAAGATGAAAATTATTTAACGCGATTAAAACTAGAGGAAGAAGGAAATTGCGTTATAGCGCAACAAATAAGTGTAAGTGATTCCAACGAGTTATTTATGCAGAATACACTCATAAGCGAAGATAATGAAGATGAAGCTGTAGTCATCCCTTCTCTCAATATGCCTAATTTGGATAACTCAAGAGATGAATTTGATAATTTCATAAACGCTTGTTCTGAGGGGGATTTGAGTGAAGTAGCTCGACTTCTAACGAAAAACCCATCCTATCTTGAGCAAGAAAAATATTCAGATCATGGTAAAGCGTTACACATTGCTGCTCTTGAAGGTAAATTTAAAGTAGTTCATTATTTGTTAGATCAGGGGGCGCGTGTCAATGAAATCGAAGAATTGAAGTCGACTCCTTTGCACAGCTTGATCTCTGGTTTTTTAGATGAAAATTTGACAACTGATACTCATGAATTTAAAGAGAAACTCAAGACCTATTCAACTCTCATTTCTAAGCTAATAGATCTGGGTGCTAATATTAATGCCCAATCCTGTAATGGCACTATACTCCATACATTATATAGTTCTTACCAACAGCACGATACAGATGACCATGAGATAACGCAAAGCCTTGAGCGACAGATTATCCTTATGTTCAATAAACTATTTGAAATTTCAGATAAAAAAGATGCAGTAATCAACATTAATGCGCAAAATTTGGATGGTCAAACTGTCCTGCATCTAGCAGTCGCGGCTGGTCATTATAACACTGTTGAGTTTTTATTAGAGAAAAAAGCTAGTATTCATATACCAGACTATACAAGAGAAAGTGAAACCTCATTAATGCTATCTAAACTTCTCTTCGAAGAACAAAGTGATACAGAGGAAAGTGAAGAAGATATGAATAGTTATCATGCTATCTATCAATTACTTACCTTTGCTCATCAAGAATTAGAGTTATGGGATACATGGACATTGCCTGGATCTAATCCCGAATATAATTCCCTTATCCAATGGTTACCAAAAAAGGTATTAGAAGATGCGCTATCATTACAACGGTTGTCGTTATTCTTCAAACCTTCAACGTCCGTATCAATGGCACCAGAAGAATCATCACCCAGTTTAAAACGGAAACGATCAGAGTCAGAATGGGAATTAGAAGAACAACCTCCATTTAAAAAATAAGAAAGTAGAAAGGATTCCTTATTTTTGTTTCCAATACGGGGTTCTAGGCGTAACAATCGGCTTAAGACAGTTGCTGGGGGCTTGGTCGTGACGTCCTGTCACTCACGGTTTGCCACAACTCTGAAACAATAGCTTTGGACCTCGCCCCGCGGGATTTACGTAAAAAGGCAGAAAACTTAATTAGATCTAACCGTTATTTCAAAGGAACAGATCGATATGACAAACTTAATACAAAGCGCGATAGGTATGGACGGGTGGCACGCGACAGAGGTCGAAGGCAGCGCGCAGGCACGAGCACAACGGAGAGGCCGCGTGACCGGGCCCGGCCAGCAATGAATTATAATGCTGAGCCCTGGATATAGCCGGACCAAGAAATTAAAATACTCAGAAGAATACAGCTGTCTCAATAATTTCTAACAGGAAAATCAAAATAAGTATTAGGATATGGTTCATGGATTAAAGTAAAATGCCACCATTCTGTAGCAATGGGCTTAAATCCGGCGTGCCTCATTAAATTCCGCAACAATGCTCTATTTTGTCTAGCCTCTGCAGATATATTTGGATAATTGGGATGAGACACAGGGCTAAAACAATCATAACTAGTACCAAAATCCAAACTATTATCGGGCGATCGCTTTTGCTGGGGCGCGGCACAAGATACTTGTTTTGCTCTAAGATCATATACTGGAATATGGCTATTCAAAGGCACTATCGTTAAATCAATAGTACTGCCGCGGCTATGGCCAGATGGAGAAGCGATATACCCTTTTTTGAAAAGATCGGCTTTATTGATGGTCGGGTAAAATTCAGCACGCATGGTCACATTGTTTAGTTCGCTAGCCCACTCTACAAAATCATTTACCGCTGTTTGTGGCCTATAACAATCGTATGCTTTAAGCGTTAAACCTCTGGCTAACAATTGTGTCTCTACTGTTTTCAATGCGTAGGTTGCTTCTCGAGTTAATAAGCACACAGGCTGTTCATAGCCTTTAATTCTTCTGCCTACAAAATTATGAGCGGAATCATAGCGCATGTCTATTTGTAGTTGGGGTATAATTTGTTGTGCGTTAACAAAGTCTGCAGATCGATCTGCTACAGCCTCTACAGTAATAATTGTCAATAATAGTATCATCAGAAACTTAATCATTTTTAATCCCCATATAATATACTCACAGCAGTTGATTCTATACGGCAGAAGACTAGCTCTAGCGCACCAAGGGTAAATTACACATGACTGGTGCGAGATGGGCGAAGGCAACAAAGCCTAAGAATCAAATGCGAAGAGTATATCCCATCGTCCACCTAGGCTGACCACCATAATCGCAATGTGTTTCTACAGCATTAAAACCAGCAGCAACGAATAAAGATTTTACATTAGGTCCTTGTAAATAACCATGCTCTACTAATAACAACCCCTGCGGTGTCAAATACTGTGGTGCTTGCTGAATAATATGCGTCAAATCTTTCAAGCCATTGTCTGCCGCTACTAGTGCCGATTTGGGCTCAAAGCGTAAATCGCCTTGTTGCCAATGCGGCTCGTCTTCCGCAATATACGGCGGATTAGCGACAATCACGTCAAACACTCGCCCCAATAACGCCTGATACCAATCGCTGTGCAACCATTCTATTTGCGGACTTCCTAAAGCTTTGGCATTGCGCATTGCTACGGCCAAAGCAGCCTTAGAACAATCTACCGCGCAAATGGTCCATTGTGGTTTTTCATGCGCTAAGGCTAAGGCAATGGCGCCGCTGCCGGTACCTAAGTCTAAAACGCGCAACGATTCTTTATCGGCAAATCGTTCCGATAACCAGTGTAAACTACATTCCGTATCCGCACGCGGAATTAAAGTATCGCTGGTCACGACAATAGGCAAAGACCAAAATTCTTTATATCCTAGTATATACGCAATGGGTTCACCTAGTAGGCGACGCTTTAAGTTATTTTGATATTGTATCATTGCGGCCTCTGCTACGAGAGTGTCTGGCCAAGTGTATAAATAAGCACGATTCTTTTCTAGCGCGTGGGCTAAGAGGACTTCGGCGTCTAGTGTATCTATGCCTTGAGATTTTGCGAGTTGTAGTAATTCTCTGATGGTTTTCATTAGTCTTTAGACAAAAATGCCAGCTGCTCGGCTTGATATTCTTGCAATAAAGGTTGGATCACTTGTTCTAAGGCGCCTTCCATAATATCTTGTAATTTATACAAGGTCAAATTGATACGGTGATCGGTAACGCGGCCTTGGGGATAATTATAAGTGCGTATGCGCTCGGAGCGATCACCACTACCCACCAATAACTTACGCGTCATGGCTTCTTCCTGGCGTTGTTTTTCTTGTTCACCCATCAATAATTTAGATTGTAATAACGACATCGCCCGTGCACGATTTTTATGTTGTGAACGCTCATCCTGACATTCCACGACGATGCCGCTGGGTAAGTGCGTAATGCGTATAGCCGAATCAGTTTTATTGACGTGCTGACCACCTGCGCCCGAAGCGCGATATGTGTCTATCTTTAAATCGGCAGGATTAATGTCTATTTCATCGATTTCTTCGGCCACGGGTAATATAGCGACAGTACAAGCAGAGGTATGTACCCGACCCTGGGCTTCGGTTTCAGGTACACGTTGCACCCGATGCGCACCAGATTCAAATTTTAATTGTGAATACACGCCATGGCCATTGATTTTAATAATCACTTCCTTATAGCCACCGTGTTCGCCTAAACTTTCGCTGATCAATTCGCACTGCCAATTTTGCGTCAAAGCATAACGCGTGTACATACGATATAAATCGCCCGCAAAAATGGCCGCTTCGTCGCCACCCGTACCCGCACGTATTTCTAAGTAAATATCTTTAGTATCGTTTGGGTCACTCGGTATTAATAAGATTTGTAATAATTGTTCTAATTCTACTATTTTTTTTTCAAATAACTGCAGTTCCTGCTCGGCCAATTCTTTTAATTCGGCATCGCCTAAAGTTAACAGTTCGCGCGCTTCGGCCATATCTTGTTGTATTTTTTGATAACGCAGAAAGGTATTCACCACAGGTTCTAGTTGCGCATATTCTTTGGATAAATTGCGGAATTCTTCTTGCACATTCATTACTTTAGGGTCACTCAACAACGCCGACACTTCTTCGTGGCGCATGCGCAGTTGGTCTAGTTTATTTAATAAAGACTCTTTCATTCTACTCTAATCCCAACAACAGCTTTGCCGAAGCCAACCAATCCTTGCTCTTCTCAAAGCGTGCTTGATTCAAAGCCTGGCTAGGATGATGCATGACTTTATTCGCCAAAGCATGCGAAAATTGTTGTAACACGACCGCAGGCTCTACACCTTCTTGTAACTTTTGTAAGGCCTTATTCAATTCCAACTCGCGCAAGCTATTAATCTTCCGTCTATAGGATTTAATCAATTCATCAAATTCTATAGTCTGTAACTGTTTTTGATATCGTCGACTATGTTCTTTAATGGCTTCCTCAGCACGCAAAGCCGCTTGCTGACGCTTGTCTTGATTTTCATCTACCCACAATTGTATATCATCTAAATTAAACAAACTGACATGAGCACATTCAGTCACATTGGCTTCCACATTGCGCGGTAAGGCCAAATCCAAACAATACAATGGCTTACTGCGTTGCGGTAAAATAGTTTGCACAGCGTCGCGGGTTAATAAAGGATGGTAGCTTTCCGTAGCAAATACGGCAACATCACAGTCTATTAAAGACTCTAATAAAAACGGCATAGTCAACACTTTTGCGGTTGGCAATAAAGCTTCTGCGTGCTCCGGTGTACGATTGATAAGCGTAATATCTAATTGAGGCGCTTGCTGCAAATAGGGAATAAGGTTGGCAATCATTTCGCCCGCACCGACTAAAACCATGGAAGCAGGTTTGTCTATAGGAATACAGCGTTGTATCATCAACCAAGTTAAATATGAAGCCGAAATGGCGTGCGCGCCTAAACCCGTATCATTGCGTATGCTTTTAGCGCTATTAAATACTTGCTGAAATAAACGATTCAACTCAGGACCAGCGGCACCTACGTCTAAGGCTGTGGCAAAGGCCGCTTTAACTTGGCCTAAGATCTGCGGCTCACCCATGACTTGTGCATCTAAACCTATAGCCACTCGCAATAAATGTGCTACCGCTTCTGCACCGCTATACAAATAAGTGTACTGCTGATAAGAACCATCGCCCTTGCGATGTTGTTTGGCCATCCACTGATCTAAACGTCGACCATTGTCTGCAATAGCATAGAACTCACACCGATTGCAGGTCGATAAAATAACTGCTTCTAGGATACCGTCTTCGTTTAAGATAGATTGCAGGGCGGGCGCTAAATGTTCGTGGGCTATCATCGCCTGTTCGCGTACCACCAAGGGCGCGCTGCGATGATTTAGGCCATAAACATGTAAGTTCATATGAAATTCCACTGCTATGAGTATACAAACAGGCTCTAATACTCTGTTATCCTCGGCCAAAGACCGAGGATTCAGTTTAAAATTATCGTTTAGAGAATTGGCAACGTTTACGGGCTTTACGCAGACCAAATTTCTTGCGCTCTACACAACGCGCATCACGGGTTAAATGGCCGCCTTGGCGTAGTTTTTGTCTGAAGGTTAAAGAACCGCCTTCTTCAGCCACTACTTTAACCGTACCGCCTTTAGCCTTGCCGCCTTCTTCGTCGTAATCGACCAAAGCACGTGCTATGCCTAGACGTACTGCGCCAGCTTGGCCACTGATGCCGCCGCCTTTAACGGTAACCATGATGTCAAAACGATCATTCATGCCGACTTCATTCATAGGTCTGGCAATGATCATACGCGCTGTTTCTCTAGGAAAATAATCAGCCAATTCACGGCCATTCACGGTAAACTTACCGCTACCTTTCTTTAAAAACACACGTGCGACGCTTTCTTTACGTCTGCCGGTACCATAAAAATACTTTTTGCTTGCTGCTGCCATAGGTTTAATCCGTCTCTATAATTAATTCTTTAGGTTGCTGGGCCGTATGATGGTGCTTATCACCTGCATACACTTTTAATTTGCGAAGCATTGCACGTCCCAAAGGATTATTTGGCATCATGCCCTTCACGGCTTTTTCTAAAACGCGTTCTGGTGCTTTCTCCAATAATTTCTCGAGCGTAATGCTCTTGATACCGCCTGGGTAGCCGGTATGCCAATGATAGGTCTTATCGGTCATTTTTCGACCTGTTACGCTCACTTTCTCGGCATTGAGTACAATAATGTAATCGCCGGTATCCACATGCGGGGTATAGGTAGGTTTATGCTTCCCACGCAATCTTAAGGCGATTTGGCTGGCCAGACGCCCCAGAGTCTTATTGGTGGCATCAACCACATACCAATCGCGTTCAACCGTTTCGGCCTTGGCACTAAATGTTTTCATGATAACTTTTCCTAAAATCCAAGCATTTTGCTTATTATATATACAATTCTCGCTCTATTCTCGCCTTTCTGACGTTCTAAACCACAGACTTAGGCTAAAGACCCACTATTCTACAAAATATGGGGGCAATAAACAAGGGGTGTGTGACATTTGGCAGAAACTTACCTAAAAACAGATTCTAAGCAGCTGAGTGCGATGTATTCTGCACAGAAAATAGAACCCTATTTATCCGTGACTATCGCACAAAGGGCAGTTATAAAAACAGTATAACCGTCCTTTGTGGATGATTATGGCGCTATTACAATAAGTCTATATATAGACTACTTGATGAGTTGCACCATACCTTGAAATGTATTACCAATGCTAGCACTGGCGTGGCAACCCGTTAAACTTAAAAATAGTACCATTATGGCTAAAAGCGCATAGCTCTTTTTATAGATCTTGGTCATCACAAACTCCTTTGTTACAAAATTTACCGTTTAGGCGAAGTTAGTATAGTACATTTTTAGAATATGGCAAAACATCTGCTGCTTTTACAACAAGTTATTACATACTATTTATCAATTGCACTGCGCCTTGAACCATGCCATCAATGCTAATACCAGCACTGCAACCCGTTAAACTTAAAAATAGTACCAGTATCGCTAAAAGCGCATAGCTCTTTTTATAGATCTTTGTCATGATAAACTCCTTCGTTTCAAAAATAATCGTTTAGTAAGGTTAGTATAGTACATTTTTAGAGCATTAAAAAACCGTCTATTGTTTTGAATGGGTTAGGCTCAAGTTGGTATAGATACTTGAATATGACTTGAAATAAACTAAATCTACTTGAAAATATGATAATGGCGCTATTATCTACTTTATAGCTGTTTAAGGGACAGTTACAAAAACAGTATAACCATCCCTTATAGATTGCTATTGCACTTGTGTCGTACTCTTAGGGATGTTGATACTACCGCTAGCATGGCAACCCATTAACCCTAAAAATAATGCTAATACAGCTATGAGTGCATAGCCTCTTTTATGACCCTTTGTCATGATTAAACTCCTTTGTTTCAAAAACTACGTTTAGTAACGTTATTATAGTACATTTGAAGAATTTTTGAAAAGTTTCTATAGAATAGAAAGGGTTATGTTCACTTGAGTGCTATAAATACTTAAATATGGCTTGAAATAGATCAAAAATCACCGAGTTCAGCTGAACTCGGTCATCATCAAATATATGGGACCGCATAACCGGATTTTACTGTGCTTTGATAATCAAGTTATTGTGTACAGCCTTCACCCCTTCAACCTTGCGGGCCACTTCGCCTGCACGGATAACTTGGTCTGTAGTAGAAACAAAACCACTGAGTTGTACAGTTCCTTTGAAAGTTTCGACACCAATACTGCCCAGTTTATTGCTCAATAAGGCTGTTTTTACCTTGGCGGTAGTGGTGCTATCGTCTATATATTCACCCGTGCTCTCGCGTGTAGGCGTGGCATGACAAGCCACTAAACTTAAAAATAACACCAATATGGCGAGGATTGAATACCCTTTTTTATGCCTTTTTGTCATAGTTAAACCCCTTTGTTTTAATAACATTGTTTTAAGATAAATTATTGTACTGCATTTAGGGGGATGAGGGAAGCATTGGGAGGAATTAGTTTGGGCGGGGAATTGACTTTTAGAGCATTTTTATATATAATTAGTATATAATATATTTAAACGATATGGTGCTGATTATGGCAAAAACCTTAGTAGATATTCCCAGCGAGCTTATGGCTCAATTGGATACCATCGCCCAGAAAGAGCATCTACCAAGAGCGGCATTGATCCGTGCAGCCATTAGCGCGTGGCTTAGCCAGCAAGCGCAAACCGTACCCACAAGCGCTTTTGGTTTGCTTAAAAATAAATTTGTAGAAGACAGTGTGCAATGGCAAAAGAAAATTCGGGATGAGTGGACATGAAAGCTGTATTCGATAGTAATATTCTCATTGATTACCTTAAAGGCATTCCTGGCGCTGCGCAGGAGATCAACCAATTTGAAAATAAAAACATCAGTATCATCAGTTATATTGAAGTCTTGGTGGGCTTAAAAGAAAATGATACCGTCTTAGCACAGGTTAAAGGTTTTTTACACTCCTTTAATATCATTATGGTTAGCGCAGCAATCGCTGATTTGACCATAAGCGCACGCCAAAATTATAGATTAAAGATTCCGGATGCGATTATTCTCGCTACAGCACAATCTTTAGAAGCTCTGCTGGTAACACGTAATAGTAAAGATTTTTCACCTGATAATCCTATGGTCCGTATTCCTTATTAAAGGTTTAAATCCTGTCGCCACAGCATCGCTTTTTCATCTATAGCTTTGATAAAATCATTTTTACCCCGGCAATAACCAGCAATATCATCAGTAAACTGGACTGCTAACTTAGCTTTTAAATCAGAATATGCTTTTGCTTCCTCAGGATGCGCAATCATGTAGTCACGAAAATTAAGATGCCTTGCCAACTGGGGATCCCCTTGTTGAAAAATATGAATGTGATGCGTTCTCTTTTCATAGGGACCTTTGGTAAAAAAACGTCTTCCTGGAATTCCATATTCCCCGTGCGCGGTGTAACTCAGTTCTGCCATTTTTTCATTGAATGTGTCAATTTTTTCTATGTTTCTGGCTGAGATTAAAATATCAATGACGGGTTTTGCTAGGATATGGGGAATTGCAGTGCTACCGATATGCTCAATAGCAATCGCTTCATTACCTAAAAATTTTTTTATGGCATTTTTTTCTTGTTGGAATTTTTGCATCCAGGTTGGGTCGTGCGGAATCATGATGACTTTCATTGTTTAGTCTCTGCCTAATAGTTCCTGCCGCGCTGGCCTCGCAATGACGAGGTTCAGTGCAATTTTACAACTTAAGCACCCGCCAAAATCGTTTGAATTTGTGCTGCTAATGTTTCTGCGTATGCTTTCGTCTGGGCGGCGTCTTTGCCTTCTACCATGACGCGTATTAAGGGCTCTGTGCCAGAGGCGCGCAATAACACACGACCTTGGCCTGCTAATTGTTGCTCTATGGCCGTGACGGCTGCTTTGATAGGCGCTGAGCTTAAATCCGGTTTGCCACCTGCATGACGCACATTGATCATCACTTGCGGATATTTAACCATGCCATTTTTTAATTCAGACAAGGGTTTTCTAGCTTTAACCATCGCCTGTAAAACCAGCAATGCCGATACGATGCCATCACCCGTAGTGCCATACTGTAAATTCAATAAATGTCCTGAAGATTCGCCACCCAAAAACCACAGACGCTCTTGCAAAGCTTCTAAAACATAGCGATCGCCCACATTGGCGCGATAAAAAGGAACTTGTTTTCCGGCTAAGGCTTCGACTAAGCCTAAATTACTCATCAAGGTACCGACTACGCCGGGCAGTTCTTTATGTTCTCTGAGTTGGTGCGCCGCTAGGATCCACAATAGTTCATCCCCATCGACAACGGCACCATCGCCATCCACCATCATGACGCGATCGCCATCGCCATCAAATGCAATGCCTAAATGTGCTTGTTTATCTTTAACCGCTTGTTGCAAAGCGCGCAAATCAGTGGCACCACAAGCAGCGTTAATGTTGCGCCCATCGGGTGTAATATGCAAACTGTGTACCGTAGCACCCAAGTCACTAAATAAAGCAGGCGCTAAACGATAGGTGGCGCCATGGGCGCAATCTAGCACTAACTCTAATCCTGCCAAAGCCTGCGGTGCAAAAAACGTCTGACAATGCTGCGCATAAGTTTGCGCTAAGCTATGATCAGACTCTATTTTTCCAAGCGTCGCGGCTAAAGGTATGGTCGCAATATGGTCTACAGCTGTTTCTATGGCTGTTTCAGCCTCGTCGTTTAACTTAAAACCATCACTACAAAAAAACTTAATACCATTATCATGATAAGGATTGTGTGAAGCGCTGATCACCACACCTAAGTTAAAATCGTTGTGCTTACACAAAAAAGCAATCGCAGGCGTGGGCAATACGCCCGCTAAAATAACATGATGCCCCTGCGCCGCCAAGCCTGCAGCAAAAGCATCACCCAACAGTGCGCTGGATTCGCGAGTGTCTAAGCCAATGACGATGGGTTTACCTTGATTTTGTATCACACACCCTACGGCTCGCCCTAAGGACGACAACCACTCTACCGTCATCGGCGCTGCACCGACTCTTGCACGTATACCGTCTGTACCAAAATATTTTTTCATGATGATTCTATTGCTCGTATGATTTTTAAGGCTTGTACGGTAGGCGCCACGTCGTGCACACGCACTATACGCGCCCCGTGTTGATAAGCGATTATTATCGCTGCTAAGGACCCCGCTAAGCGTTCTTCTTGAGGCAAACCCAATACATCGCCTATAAACGTTTTACGCGATACACCTACTAAAAGGGGATAATCGGCGGCGCACAGCTGGCCTAACTGTTTTAGCAATATTAAGTTCTGCTCTGTTGTTTTACCAAAGTGGCCATTGCCTATGCCTGGATCTAAAACGATGCGTTGTTTGGCTATGCCTGCTGCTATACACGCTTCAGCTCTAGCACGTAAAAACTGCCCTATGATGTTAATATCGCCACCATCGCCTTGATGCATTAAACACACGCCCGCATCACTGGCGGCAACGGTTGCTAGCGCACCTTCATAGGCTAAAGCACGCGTATCATTGATAATGCTCGCCCCTTCGTTCAACACCGCTTGCATCACTTTGGGTTGCGAGGTGTCTATAGAAATAGGCACTGCTACGCGGCTTACTAAAGCGCGCAACACAGGTAATAAACGTTCTAATTCTTCTTCGGCGCTAATGGCTGTAGTCGTTTGCTGCGGATTAGTGGGCTCTGCGCCTAAATCGATGATAGCGGCACCCTCTGCGACCATGTTAAGCGCTTGTGCTACGCTTTCATCTACAGAGGATCTATAACTAACACTGGCAAAAGAAGCGGGATGCAAATTAACCACACCCATTACTAGGGGTTGGGATACATCTAAACTATAACGACCGCAAATCCACATTCTAAAAAACCTAGACTAAGCCATCTTGTTTTTTGGGATCCGTAGGGTATCCATCTGGCTTTGCTTTATCGTCCGTGCCAGCCACATCGGCAACTTGTACTGTATCACCTCCAGTAGGTCCGCCCAGATCGGATTCATTCCAACCCTTAGGCGGTTGCGGTACACGGCCTGCCATTAAATCTTTCAATTGCGTTTCATCGATGGTCTCATATTTGATTAAAGCTTCGGCCATCAAATGCAGAACTTGTGTTTTTTCCACTAAAATAGCTTTAGCGCGCGCATAAGATTCTTCGATGATGATCTTCACTTCGGCGTCAATCAATGAGGCTGTGCCTTCAGAGATATCTTGAGCCCGTGTCATTGAACGACCCAAGAAAACTTCGCCCTGTTCTTCGCCAAATACAATGGGACCCAATTTGGCAGAAAACCCCCATTTGGTCACCATGCTGCGCGCGATTTGCGTGGCACGTTCCATATCGTTAGACGCACCCGTGGTTACACCCATTTCACCAAAAATAATTTCTTCGGCAATACGACCGCCAAATAAACTGCACAATTGGCTAAGCAATCGTTGTTTAGAATGGCTATAGCGATCTTGTTCCGGCAAAAACATGGTAACACCCAAAGCTCTGCCTCGTGGGATGATCGTTACTTTATAAACGGGATCGTGATCCGGCACGCTCAATCCAACAATGGCATGTCCAGATTCGTGATAAGCGGTTAACTTCTTTTCATCACTGCTCATCACCATGGAATGACGCTCAGCGCCCATTAAAATTTTATCTTTGGCATATTCTAGTTCTTTCATTTCCACCACGCGCTTATTGGCTTTGGCAGCGAACAAAGCCGCTTCATTTACCAAATTAGCGAGATCTGCACCGGAAAAACCGGGTGTACCACGAGCAATCACGCCTGGTCTCACATCCTCCGCCAAAGGTACTTTACGCAAATGCACATTCAAGATTTGCTCGCGACCGCGTACATCGGGCAGTGGTACCACCACTTGACGGTCAAAACGACCTGGACGCAATAAGGCAGGATCTAGCACATCGGGACGATTGGTGGCAGCAATGACGATGACGCCTTCATTGCCCTCGAAGCCATCCATTTCTACCAATAATTGATTTAGCGTCTGTTCCCGTTCGTCGTGACCACCGCCTAAACCTGCACCTCTATGACGACCTACAGCATCGATTTCATCGATGAAAATAATACAAGGCGCGCTTTTCTTCGCTTGTTCGAACATATCGCGCACTCGCGATGCGCCCACGCCCACAAACATTTCCACAAAATCGGAACCAGAAATAGTAAAGAATGGCACTTTAGCCTCACCCGCCACAGCGCGTGCTAGTAAAGTTTTACCCGTCCCCGGAGGACCTACCATTAACACACCGCGCGGAATACGGCCGCCTAAGCGCTGAAATTTACCTGGATCGCGTAAAAAGTCTACCAATTCGGATACTTCTTCTTTAGCTTCATCTGCGCCCGCCACATCGGCAAAGGTAATTTTAACTTGATCTTCAGTCAATAAACGTGCTCGGCTACGGCCAAAAGACATTGCACCGCGGCCAGCACCGCCGCCGCCTTGCATTTGTCGCATGAAGAAAATCCAAATACCGATAAACAACAATAAGGGGAACCAATTGATGAAAATACGCATTAACAGCGGTTGGCTTTCCGGCAATTTACCTTTGACATCAACGCCCTTACGCAATAAATCGCGCACTAACTCTTGTGGTCCAGTAGGGATAATGGTGTAAATTTGTTGATTGGATTTGGTGACGCCTATGATTTCACCTTCCGTAAACACGGCTGAAGTCAGATCGTTCTTGTCTGCCCTATCTAAAAATTGGGTAAAAGATACTTGAGTAGTAGGCTCGGTTTTAGGACCAAAATTACTAAAAACGGAGGCCAATATAATGACGATAATCGACCAAATGATTAAATTTTTCAGCATGTCGTTCAAAGTTAGCGCTCCTTTATGCATCGGATTGCAAGTATTTATAGAGAATGCGCTAGTTTACGCCAAAATGAGCCAAAGCGCAAAGATTGCTTTGTTTATTTTTTGACCAATCGGTTAAACTTACATCCTCCCAGATTAAACCGTAGTTATTCACTGTAAATTACAGGTTCATAGCTGCTAATCACCTCTACATTATCGTATAATTCTTTAAACACGCCTATGTCTTTCCACAGCTCTTTATTTCCTATCACATACAGTGCTTCTTTGGCGCGCGTGACCGCCACATTGAGAATATTAGGCGTAGAGCCCGCCCATGCACGCGTATTTTTTTGCTCTATGGCAGGGCGCCCCCAATACTAAAAAGACCACTTCTGCCTCACGTCCCTGTACCACGTGTACCGTTCCAATGCGATTAGAAAGCCAATCGCGCGCCTTAACTCCGCTCCAGCCTTCTAAAAGGCCACTGGCTTCAATCAGACCACGTAACCGATATGCTACCATTTTAAATGGTGTGATAATATAAATATCTGGATGTACGCCTGCATCTTTTAACCGCGTTAACAGTTCTAAAACTTTTTTTCCTTCTTGCGGACACCATTTGTCGTCTACTTCGCCTTGAATATTAAACCACACAGAATTCCCCAAGCAATTGCGAATAAGAGAGGTTTTAGCGGGCTTTGCTTTCACCATTAACCGTTCATAGGCAATCACATTGGAAATACTAAACATAGGATCTGCACAACGCCTATGGACTAACAAGGGAAATCCTACTTTGCGACTCCCATAGAGCGTATGAAATTCAGCAAAATAAGGCATGGCCGCATCCGCTAGCGTTTGCACCGAAGCATTGGGAGCAGTGAATCGATCCACATCTACCGCAAACTTTGCACATATTTCTTCTACTAAAGGGCTGGGTAACGTGACCACAGGCTCTATTTGCATGGGGTCACCCGTCACCACGGCACGTTTGGATCGTAGAATAGCACCCACAGCAGCTTGCGGTAAGGCTTGCCCCGCTTCATCAATCAAAAGCCAACCCAGCACATTGGGCTTAATGTGCTTGAACATCCTATTCACAGAAGCAAACGTTGTGGAAATGCTGGGAACAACCAGAAAAAAAGAAGCCCATAAATTGGGCATTAATCTTAAGATATTTTCATCTGGTAAATCACTCTGTTTCCCAAAAGATTGCATCAGTATCCCTATATTGTGGCGCAATGGTTTCGCAGCAGCATCTATAAAAGCTTTGGACAATTTGATGGAGGCAATAAAAACCTCATCTCGCAAACCTTGGGTTATCGCATCGCACCACGGTATGGTTTGATGTATTTCTTCATGCGGCTTTGAGAAAAAATCACTGTCTATAAATTGGGTACTCACTTTATCATAGAAAACACCTATCTTTTTCTCTAACTCCAGGCAATACAATAACACATTGTTTTTTTCTTTCCACTGTTTGGCTTTTGCTGTATTACATAACATAAAAATAAAATTAGGTTTTGTAGTCTTATGAAGTAAGATAGATTGGTCTAAGGTTTTATCTAATCCAAATTCATTTTTTAAGATCTCTATCTTCGCAATATTTTTTCTAACCGCTTCTAATTCATCCATTCTATTTCTGCACTGCTCCAATATGCGACTAAAATTTTGTCGTGCTTTACCCCATCTAGCCAAAGCTTCTTGATGATCGCGAGGCGGATCATTCTCAAGAATGATTCTAGGAAACCTCTCTATAGTTTCCCTTGTTACTTCATCTTCCACCTTAATACGTTGCGGGGAGACTCCATCAATCTTTGCTAGATACGTTGCTATCCCACAATCTTTGTTCCACCAAAATATTTCACGAAAACAGTTGCGATTACCCGTATTTCCCAGTACAGCTGAAATTAATCCCCATGTTTCATTTGGTGACAGCTTATCAGACAAACATTTAAAATAGCGTAATTCAGAAGCATCTCTGGCAATTGCATTTAAACTGGGTAATTCAGCACTGACATTTTCAACGGCTTTATTATTAGAAGAAGCGATAACGATTTCAAAACCATGAAGACTTTCATCCAACCCATACAATCTAAATTTACCTTGGCCCGCTTTTACTGTATGCCCCGAATCCTTAAAAGCAGTAGTAGGATCATCAAACTTTAATAAGGCTTCTGCCCGCTTGCAGATCACATTGGCCACAATATCGCGTAATAAAGTTGTTTTTCCCGTTCCCGGAGGACCATTAACAGCCAAAATTCCTTCTTCTTTTAACTCAGATGCGGCTAAATTAACCGCTGCCTGTTGTAACAATACCAACGGATGTCGTTCTGGCCCAGGCCATCTGGCCGAGGGAATACGGTGTGGTGCAATCATATTTTCAAGCAAGGCATTGTTCTCAAGAATATTATGGCGTTTTTCATGTATAATGAGACCTAAATATCGCGATAAAGTTTGTGGTACATTTTCTTTCTCAATGAGTGTGCGTACTGCAACCAAATCGCTTAAATAAAAACTATTGATCAACAAAGGAGAGGGCGGCGATGGAGGGATAGATTCTTCTGCTTTTGAAGATTTAGGTTTTTGAGAAAATTCGATTCTTTTTGACAATGCACGTGAACGAATAGCGGCTGTCTCATTCGAACACATATCCACAGGTATGCCAAAAAAATCTAACAAGTAATGATACGCTTCGTTGAGCGTTTCTTTAGTCAGCGGCAAAGGCTGGCCTTCCTTATCTTTTTTATTTAAAACATGCGCGG
>JBIPMB010000275.1:0-6571 GCA_044369355.1 Gammaproteobacteria bacterium
TCAAATAGGGCACAGCGGGTCTGGGCATTTGGAGCAACATTAGCCATGGCCTGTCGGCGGGCGGTCGTGACGCCGAAGTACCTCAAAACGGGATTGCTTGTGATCCTTTGGGCCTTCGCGGATGCATGCGCAAGTCGGTTCAATCGAAAGTTGATTTGAATTCCCGAACTTTAAGCTTGTGACTGAATCCAATCCGAATTACGACCTGCTTGTTGTGGGGGCGGGCCCTACCGGGGCGGTCATTGCACATGAAGCTAAACGTGCAGGGTTAAGAGTACTCGTACTGGACCGTCGGGATCACATCGCAGGAAACACGTTCACTCGGAGGGAACATGGAATCGATGTTCACGAATACGGAGCACATATTTTTCACACATCCAACCGCGAGGTTTGGGAATACGTTCAAAAGTTCAGCGCGTTCAACAACTATGTAAATTCTCCGCTTGCCAATTACCGAGGCAGACTTTTCAACTTACCGTTCAACATGAATACGTTTTATCAGTTGTTCGGAACCCTTACCCCCGAAGCTGCGCGCGCACGAATTGAGCAAGAGACACGTGCGTTCATTGATTCCGAGCCCAAGAATCTCGAGGAACAAGCCCTAAAACTGGTCGGTCCCACGGTATACCAAACACTTATTAAAGGATACACTGAGAAGCAATGGGGTCGCCGCGCTACAGACATTCCGGCATTCATAATCAAGCGTATACCCTTGAGGTTTACATACAACAACAACTACTTTAACGATCCCTATCAAGGAATTCCCGTTGATGGCTACACCACACTGTTTGAGCGAATGTTGGACGGTGTGGCGATTAAGTTGGGTACCGATTACTTGACTGATCGCGATTTCTGGCGCAGCCAAGCACGTGAGGTGGTTTTTACGGGTCCCATTGATGCCTACTTTGATTTTGAGTTTGGCGATCTGGCGTACCGCAGTCTGCGCTTTGAACATGAATTTCATCCCGACGTGGACAATCTTCAAGGCAATGCAGTCGTCAACTATACCGATGCAGAAGTTCCCTACACCCGGATTTTGGAGCACAAGCACTTTAATCCCTCTCCAGATGCTCAAGGAACCTGGGTGACGCGTGAATATTCGCGCGCAGGTGGTCGAACCATAGAGCCGTACTATCCCATCAATGACGCCGACAACCAGGCGTTGTACGCGAAGTACAAGGCAAAAGCTGATCGCGAGGACGGTGTACATTTTATCGGTAGACTGGCCGAATACAGCTACTTTGATACAGATCAAGTAATTGGTCGAGCGCTATCATTTAGCCGCAGTCACTTCGGTAATGAGCGCTCCTAAGTTTGGCGTCTGCATTTTGAGCCACCGAATGTCGCGGGCTGCGGGTGACTTAGCCCGTCGAATACTTAGTGATCAGGATCCTGTCCCCGTGGTCATCGTTGAAAATGGAGAACAACGTGCCGACCGTGAGTACCTCGCCTCATTCGCCAATGAAATTGAGGGTGTTCGTGTTCTTTTTTGCTCCAATCGCGGATATGCCCATGGAAACAACCTAGGGTTGAATTACCTCATGTCAGAGGACGGTTGCCGTTGGGCTGTGGTTTTAAACCCAGATGTGTCGATTCCTCAAGGAGTCAAATTGTCTTCATGGATTCAGGCCGCAGATGAGGATGGAGTTGCGGTAAGTGGACCACAAATTCTCGATGAACGTGGGCGGATTACACCACCCCTCGCGTTACTGAGTCCATGGAATGCGGTGATTCCGAGTCCAAACACTCCTCGGGGTCCCATTCATGCGACAACAGGGTGCGCCCTCGCGATTCACCTCCAAGCATTTTTTTCCTGCGGGGGATTTGATGAAGAACTTTTTTTGTACCGGGAAGAGCAAGCTCTTGGGCACACACTGGAGCGTTTCGGACTGAACTGGGGCTATCATCCGGACTTCACGATCGTTCACCACCATCAACGCAAGGTTTCGAGCTATTCGAGCTGGCTGAAGCATCGAATATGGGAGTACCAAAGCACTGTGCACGTGTTTACGTCGCACCAGCACCGCGGTTTTGTTGACCTTTGGTTCTACCGTATTCTGTTTGGGATAAAATCTGCCATTTACGTGCTGTTCTTGCCGTTCTTTGCCCGCCGATGAATTCTCCAACCGTACACGTTCGTCTCGCAGGTGGACTTGGAAACCAACTATTTCAATGGGCCGCTGGCTACGCTTTATCAAGACAAGCGGGGAGTGAACTGGTGTTTGATCGCACTTCGGGGTTTAAAACTGACTTCAAGTACCACCGAAACTATGAGCTTGGTGCCCTAGACTTGCCTGGTCGGCCTGCAGTCGCATCTGAAATCATTCGTTTTTGGGCCCATTGGTTGGGTTATCAAGCCGGAATTCGCAAGTTTCGAAATGTTCGGTATTATTTCGAGCAACCGAACGTCCTGATGACCTCTATCCTCAATCATCCGAAGGGTCACTCGGCATTGTTGACGGGCTACTTTCAGTCTCCGAGCTACTTTAGAGGACTTGATTCAGACATACGAAACCACATCAGCCCCCCCGTCCCTGAGTATTGGGTGTACCGAGAGTTGGGAGAGCGGATGCGACACGAAAACTCTGTCGCTCTTGGAATTCGGCTGTATGAAGAGACTGCCGACCCAGCGTACCACGCACACAATGGACAGCTGCTTACGGTAGCAAAAGTTCAGGCTGCCCTTGATCGTTTGACCGCGCGAACTGGCGAACTCAACATTTACGTTTTTTGCACGCACCATGCTCCCGAATTGGACCAGCTCAAGTATCCGGGGCCAGTTAAATTTATTTCGGCAGATGAAGGGTACAGCGATACCTGGAACGGACTATGGCTTCTCAGCCAATGTCGCCACCACATTTTCAGTAATTCGTCGTTCTACTGGTGGGGCGCATTTTTGAGTGAGCGGAATTACGATCCCGGGTCTCAGTACTTTTTGGCCGCAGATAATTTTTCAAATCAGGCTATCTATCAACCGTACTGGGAACGGTTTTAGCTTCGTCCAATTCACGGACGTAGTCTTGGTCAAATTTTGTGATCGTTATGTAGCAGAGGGCTAGTACCGCTGCGGGGACGGGGTCACCAATGGTGCCTAAAAACAAAAAGTTAAAAGCGTACAGCGTGAGTACCGCTCGACCTTGTGGAATGCGCACCCAATCCCAGCGCGTGATCCCCATAGTGTACGCTACCACAAACGCGGCAGTGCCAATAATTCCGGCCTCTAGAAATAGGGCAGATCCAATAGAAGAAGGGCGGGTAACGATGTAGTGTCCCTCGTTTGCTTCGAGGTAGTAGTACAGTTCAAAGGAGTCAATACCCGTCATTTCTAGAGATGGCACACTCGTCACAATGTAGCTACCAATGCCACCGCCAAGCGGGTGCGCCAGTCCGTACAGGTAACCGCCATACACGGTTACAAATCGGTATCCGGATTCATTGATTAGGGTAGTCCATGTGTCGGTGTTCCAAGTAAAAAAGACATTGTGGACAAACTGCAGTGAACGGGGCACATCGCTACCGAATTCGGCATAGAGTAGGGCTGCGCCGAGCAAGGCCGCGGCAAATCCGATAAGTCCTGGCAGGTTTTTCCAAGTGATGTAGCCGGCTAGATAGGCGCAAAGTAAAATGATGTCGGTAACAGATCGCGTGATACCGATGTCCCATAAGAAGACGAGTGCGAGTAGGCCAATTCCTGCGCCTTTAAACGGGTGAAGCCGAGTAAACGTAAAAACAAAGGCAAAAATGTAGTGCATCGCATAGGCCGTGTATGCGGGTTCTGGATACAGTCCCGTGACTCCGCGACCGCTGCCCATGGTCTCTTCAGACATTCGCGGGATAAACACTGTTAGGATGCTGTAAAGAAAGCCCGGTAAGGTGCCAGTGCGCTGCATCGCGGCAATCACGATATTGGCTGCCAGCACGGTAAACAGTGCTTTAACGATTAGATCGTAGTCTTCACGGTCGACGTACAAGACTCGGTAAAAAATCAACGTCGCATTTACAATCGCCAGGTAGGATCGAAATACCGACATGCCCTGTCCATAGTCTACAAAGGTGAGGACCGCCGATATCGCAAAGAGCACCAAAATGAGCACGTAGGCCATTGGTAGCGATGTCTTTCGATTAATCGAAAAAAGGGTGGCGTGCGGAAAAGTCTCTACGTGTGCTACCCCAATTGGAATAAAAAAATTGGGCAAAAACAGAAGGTGGGCTAAAATCTTTTTGATCACGTCAAAAAGGATTGCGCCCTTCGGCGAAATGAAAAGAGGCGATCGAGTGCGCGCATCGGGACCACATGTGGGCCTTTAAGATCCAAAATAGAGTAGCCTTTATCGAGGATGATGCGACTCAAGCGGTGTTCGGCCCAGATGCATCGAATTTTAAGATCTTGGGCTTTTTGATCGCGAAGTCCCGCATTTTTCCATCCGTGAAATAACGAGCCACGCAGGTACTTGTTGATAAATGCCCGATAGCCAGGATTTGAGCTAAATACGACGTCCCAATCACGAATCACATCTTGGAGTGCGCTCTTTAACGCGTTAGACTCCGCGGCGCTGGGAAGCCAAAAAATCCAGGATGCCAAATAGGACAAGTTGCCGTGCTCGGTGGCAAGTTGCTCGTGGCGCGGATCACCGTGAATGCCTTGTTGCGCACTACGGATCCACTTTGCGATTTGCGCACGCCAAAAAATAATACTGTGATGGATGAGTGCCGTATCATTAATGACCAAGGTGGGGCCCGGTGTTTGCTTTTCAAGGCCTTCTAAGTATCCTGAAAATTCGGCGTAGCGGTTGGTTCCGCGAACAAAATCGAAATGACTGCGCACAGGTAGTGCGGCTTGGTGGTTTTCAACGATCAAGATGGAGCTTGGATCGATCAAACCTCTCGTGAGATGAATTAGGGCGCGCTCTTTTGCCGGAGACCATCGGTACGCGACAACAACGGCATTCATTCAGTCGGAATCAGCAAGAACACGAGTGCAAAACCAAAGCCACTGAGTAGGGCACCCATCAGCGCGTACTGCCAACAGAGTAAACCTACTTGATCAAGTGGAAATTGCGGGTTGTCTACTAATTGAATGAGTGGAGTCTCCTTTCGTAAACCGATTTCGGCTAGCTTTAAATTCTTTATCAGTTCTCCGTACAGCGCTGAGTTAATTTGAAGTTCCACATTATTTCGATTTTGGCCGATGCGCAGAACTTGACGTGTAGGATTGATATTAATGTCACTAAGTGTGGCCGAAGCAACGAGGTTGCCCTGTAGCAAGGCCCGAACTGAATCTGCTTCACGACGAAGCACTTCAAAGTTCTTTTTGGCTTTAATCGATACCGTTTCTACATAAAAATCCGCGGTACTCTTGACGCATTCTTCGGCGAAACGCTTGGCAAAAAAGCGGTCGGCGTGCTTTACCTCAAGCGAAATAATCGACAGCTTGGTATCAGGCTTTTGAACACTCATAACATTCTCAACGACTTCAAGATGTAGGAGCTTTAGGAGGCTGTCTTGTAAGGGGGTGAATGAACTTCGATCTGCTGAAAAACGCACATCTTTAAACTCTGGACGTTGCGCAATTTTCGAATTTCTCAGGTAGCGGTTTACCAAAAGTCCGTGCTCACCATCGTCAAATGTGACTTCGCGAAGTAGCGTACGCTCGACTTGGCTACGGGTAGAAAACAACTGAACGAGGGCCTCACCTTTAAAAATGCCACCAGGGTTGTTACCGCCAATATCGATTCCGAATTGTTCGAGTAAGAGTTGCCATCCCCCTGAATCGTCATCTTCGACTGCAATGAGCACTCGAGCTAAGTGAAGTTTCGGGTGCCCGAGCCCATAAAGACCGCCAATGATGCCGCCGACTAAGATTAAGATGAGCCCTGTTTTTTTGTAGGCTAATGCAAGCCCCAACCGCTGCCGAAGTTGGGCGACTAACGCACCAAAATTCAATTTGGCGTTGAGAAGTCCAAGAATTCCAGGCGCACTCATTGGACTAACTGAAGTATGGCGATGGTGGTCGTCGACAAAAAGCCAAGCAGTGACGTCACCACTGCCAATTGAGTAGGATCGACTTTCTTGTTATCAAGACCATATTTGGGATCAATGGGCACGATCACCTGTGAACCGGGACTGACCCTTGGGTATACACGGAAGCCCACAATGTGCATCGTCGATCGAGTACGACCATTGGGAAGTCGCACATAGGTTTTAGATTTCAATGCCGAAGGATCAAAACCGCCAGATGCGCGTACATAAAACTTTGCCCTTCGCCCTGTCTGGTGCATGACAAATGTCTTTTGGTGAACCGCGCCTGTGATGTGTACCGCAGTAGACCGCTCCAGTGCAATAATGCGGTCCCCGTCTTTGAGTACAAAGTTTAAACTTTGGTTTGATCGGTCATTGATTCTCAGCGCGATTGTATCAAAAACAACGAGTCTATTAAGTGCGGCTAGTGTTGAAGTGGTATCATCAAAAAGTTCAAATTCGCTTGGATTGCGAGCTTCTGTTCGCGGTCTCAAAATGATCACGCCATTTGGGTCGGCAAATGAAGTGAGTCCTTCGGCTTGACCGTAAATCG
>JBIPMB010000274.1:0-6546 GCA_044369355.1 Gammaproteobacteria bacterium
AGGAGCGAAAAGTAAGGGGGCGAACAATACAGAAAGCTGATCTAGTCGTGCGTTCCAGGCGAAATCAGCAACTTGTTCTGATTGAGGCGAAAGCGGTTGGAGTTGAAATTGACTCAACAAAACGGATTAAAGAATGCTGTGATAAAGCAAATGATTGGCGATCGGCAAAATCTCTTAAAAATCCCATTATTACAGCCGTTATTGCAGGGTTCTTTACATCAACGGGAATTGAGAATCTCCAAAAATCTCAAATTCAAATTGTGTGGGAACATCGCTTAGACGATTTAGCAGAGATTCTATGACGCAAAACGCAAACTACGTTAGCCTTTTCTCTGGGGCTGGAGGATTAGATCTGGGTTTAGAGCGGGCAGGATTGCGACCTATCTCGCTTTGCGAAATCGAGCCGCAGTTTTGCCGATCACTCCGAGCTAATCGCGATCGGCTGTGTCAAAAGACTCGCACCTATTTTTCGGATAGTGTCATCTTTGAACAAGATATTAAAACGCTTTCCGGACATGAGTTAACACGGGGATATGAGATTGATATTGTGGTTGGTGGCCCGCCCTGCCAATCATTTTCAAGCTCTGGAAATCAAAAAAGTATCCTTGATCCGCGTGGCTCTCTTGTGATGGAGTTTGTCAGGATTATCAATGAGATTCGTCCAAAGATCTTTCTGTTTGAAAATGTACGCGGTTTGATTACGGCTCGTGATGCTACCGGAGAACCGGGAGGCGTGGTTCGCGATCTCTTACAAAAATTTTGGCTGGCTGGCTATAGCTGTAGGGCAGCACTTTTGAATTCGGCTGACTATGGCTCCTATCAACGCCGTGTACGGTGCTTTATTATTGGTACAAAAAATGGACTGCCGCCTCACTTTCCTGAGCCAACGCATCAAAGAAAAGCTGATCTTTTTCATGTGTCCTGGAGATCTTTAAAAGAGTTTTTAGAACAGTATGCTGATTGCGATCGAAGTCAGTATGTTTTTCCGACAGAATCTTTGGCACAAGAGCTAAGTATTTTACCCAATGGTACAGGCTTAAAAAGCCGAGGAAAATCAGAAAAAACTCGGCCTGGTGGTCACTGGGGATATCGACAAGGAACATTTATCGCAGATTTATCTTTACCGGCAAGAACTGTAACCGGCTCTTCTAGTCAAGACTGGGTTCGCTGGAATGGAGATTTACGCCGCCTTACATTGCGAGAGGTGATGTTGTTGCAGGGTTTTCCGGAGGACTGGGAGGTCTGTGGTACGAAGACGCAAAGGTTTAAGCAGGTGGGTAATGCTGTCCCTGTTGTTTTTGGTGAATTGCTTGGTTGTACTATCCTCGATTTTTTGCGGAACTACCCGGTCTCTCCGCCACAGTTTATCGGTCTTCCTCAGTCGTTTGAGGGATATATTACGTATACGAAGAAAGATCATGCGAAAAATCTTTCTGCTCGTACGGTGCATAAACAGTTTGAAAAGAGCTAACTTGAATAGGAAAATTGTTATTGTTTGGTGAATCCTATGGTTAATGTTGTTAATGCCAGTTCGCTGACGCTGCGCGAGGTGCAGCAGCGGTTTCAGCTTGACTGTCAGCTAGAAACGGATTTGAGCCGGTTTCTGACGTTGTCGCCGCTGACTGAGGCGCAGGTTGCTCGTGTTGCGGGTATTCGGCAAAGTTGGGGTCGTTACTACAGTAACGGCAGGGTGACGGAGGGTGAGGTTAAGATTTTGGCGTTGTCGCCGCTGTTGATTGAGGCGGGTTATCTGGCAGCGCCGGAGTTGCGGTTATCGCTGGAGGAGCGGATTAATGAGGTTGAAATTGAGGATGGCGATCGGGTGATTCGCGGGCGGATGGATAGGATTGTGTGTCGCGATTTGGGCGATCGGGTTCGGCTGTGTGTGTTGATTATTGAGGCGAAAAATAGTGCGGTGAATGTGATGGAGGGTTTGCCGCAGTTGTTGGTTTATATGCAGTCGTTTTTGGAGGGGCAGGGGGTTGTGTGGGGTTTGGTAACGAATGGGGGGGATTATGTGTTTGTGCGGTTGGAGCGGGGTTTGTTTCGGTTGTTTCGTGGGTTGGGTTTGATGTTTGAGGGGGATGGGGAGCGGTTGCTTGAGGTTTTGATTGCTTTGGGGAGATTGGATGATTTTTCTTGATAGACTGTTGGGTGTATTTCTGAGGGGTGCATGGGATGGGTGAATTTTTGGCGCGATCGTGAAGATTTGGAGTTGTGGCGAATCGGCAATCATCTGAATTTGGCACAGGTGGGGGGCGTGAGGCGGTAAAGTTGCCGGAGGCGTTGGATACGGCGTTGGAGACAATCCGTACAGACTTAAGCTAACATATACACGATTGAGTAAGGAGCCAAACGATCATGGCTCTCCAGGATTTCAAAACTTAGTTAAAAAGCCACGGTCGTATCTCTAAAGTATGAACAATCTCCTCTGGCCTCTCTTCGTCCAAGCCCTATCAGAACTTGCATTCCCACTTTTAAAACAAATTCTTAAGGACAGTATATTTGATGAAATCGAAAAATTCGCCAATGATGTGATTAAAGATCTAAAAAACAAGCGAGGTGAGGAAAAATCCGAAGCTAAAAGACGAGAAAGAGAAGCGAAAGCAAAAGCACAAAAAGCAGAAACGCCTGAGCAAGTCGCAGAGTACGAAGCCATAGCTCAAGTCTGGCAAGAAGTTGCGGAAGGGTTGAAGAGAGAAAATGAAGACCTGGAGAGAAGTGGGCAAGCTCTGTCAGAGTCAGTTCATGAGTACAAGGCTAAGGCGGAAACTTGGAAGCAAGCATATGAGGAATTGAGACTACAGGTTGAGGCTTCTAATCTAGAAGTTCAAATTAAGACAGACGAATTCAAGGAAAAGGCTCGCGAGAAAATTGAGCATCTTACGTTCAAAGAAACCTTCGATACTAGCAAAGAAGGAAAACTGGAGGTCAAGAGCGAAAATCTACTGTCCGGTGACACAACGCAGGGAAAAAACATAGAGGTGTATGAGGTTGATGATGAATAATGTAGAGAGGAAAGAAGTTCGGCTAGCCATGCTCAAGCTCTTTCGGAGCTACAAACAGCTCGAAATCTTCTTGATGGATGAATTCGATATCGCCTGCAACCAGTTTGGAGATCAGTCTAAGAGTTTAGAGGAGGTGATATTCGACCTAATCGAAACTTTTAACTCCAGCGATATGTTGCAACTTCTCGTCGAACGGCTGTCAAAAAAGTATTCTGTTGACTTTCGCTGGCAATTCAATGCCGCAAGCAAAAGTAAGCGAAAAGCTTTCACTTCAGCCTCGGTTCACCAAGAGGGTGAAAGAAACATCTATATAGAAAAGGCTGAAGATATGAATATCACGATGTAGTGAAATATGGAGCATCACTTAGAACTATGAGTAAAACTGCTGAAGAATTGGCTGTAAAGTCACTATACCGAATCCTTCAAAATACACATACGAAGTCAGACCTATTCAGCCTGACTCGCTCACTCAAAACAGTTGAGGGTTTGTCCGAACTTTCCGATTTTGTCCACAAAACCTATCCTAAGGTAGTTCAAAATGGTGAAAAGAATGTATGTATTCAAAGTGCAGACTCAGTCAAGATTGAGCTTCAGGGCGTCAAGTATACTGAAGAGGAAACTAAATTTATTGCTAGTGAAATTTGTGAGTTTATTGGCAAACAAATAGAGAGTAGCTTAAAAGAGGGGCTCAACAAAAGGTCTGCGCCTAACTATATAAAAGAGGAACATGAATCAAGTGAGGGCTTGTCTATTCGACATCTTACCTGCGTTAACGAGTACTCAGTTCTAGCTTTTATTCAAGCCTGTTTTCCAAAAACAGTAACGGATGTCTTAGGTATCGAAAATACGCCTATAGTTTTAGATACCGTAGTCCTAGATAGCCTGAGAAAGTTTGTACGAGAAAGCGGTAATGAGTGGTTGCTTTACGAGATTCTCAGCGAAATGGCTTCGGTTAAGTATTCTATCAACTCAACTGGTATTACCAATCAGGGCTTAAGCGGACGAAGTGGAAGAGTTGGTAATCGACAAGTATTCACTCAGTCAAAAAGAGACTTTGAGTCTGAGAGTTTAGAGTATAGGCATGAAAAGATTGACTTTGGCTATACACCCGTATACGCAGACTTTCCTGCTAAAAGCTCTGAATTTCAAAATACAACATTTATCCCTTCATTTAGTCTGAATACCCCCGCCCGATTCCTGTACTATCCATCTCTTCAGGAAATTTTCTCACATTATGACTCAGCTCAAATTTATCAGTATTCATATGGATCTATTGAAGGTAGAGATGAGTGGATTATGAAAGTTTTAGAGAGTGATCCGAATTTGCGTGGCTTAATACTTTTTGAGTACAAAGCTTTTCAGGACAAGCGTAGTAAAAGCTTGTTAGCTGGCTGTGGATCAGGACTACCGAAAGGAGTATCCTGTATTGCTCCTACCTTATATCTTCGTTTTGCTGACATCAGTAATACTAGTCAGAAAAATATTTATCTAGGTACTCTTAACCTCCAAGCCTCAATCAATCCTTCTCACAAGATTACAGTAGTCAACAAGAGGCAAGATGAGATTCAAAAAGGTGAGTTTACACACATTGACTGCAATATCGAACTTCTCCCAGGGAGCCACTTACTAGTCCCTTTAGAATGGGGGCTCGATTCTAGGTCACACCAAAAAAAATTCCAGCTATATGAAGGATTTGAAGAGCATAGTAAACATGAATTGCTAGGTCGATGGTATATCGGGAGAATACCAAAAAAGAAGACTTTGGAAGATGATTTCTTAAAGATACTGAGCAAAAAAGTAGGGAGGGGAGGAGTCTTCAATCTTCCCCCAGAGCGCTTAAATCCTATGTTGACTGACTCTTTTGAAGTCACAGATAACGTTTTAAGATCTTTGTGTGCAAAGTCCGAATTCTTTGAGAATCACTATACAAGAGCTGCTATCGGTACATTTATGGACTTAGACTCGATCAAAGTAAACGAAGAGGTTATCAAGATACGGAGACCGAATGACTCCACCAAGTTCTCAATGTCAGCATATTTCATGTATGGCAGTTGTCCATATCTATACGCTTATGACTTTGAACGAGACTATTGGAAAAACTGTGGCACGATCCTAAATGGCCACCAATCTCCCGAACTCGCTGGAGATTTCACCCTATGTCTTGGTAGTAAAGTCTCTGCCATTCGAGTGGAAGAACAAGATCTGGAGATTACTTACATTAACAAGCTTTCCGTTATTGTATGGGATAAGAAAGCTGACAGCCGCACATCGTTCCATATTGTAGAATCTTCAGATTCTGAATCGACTGTAAAAATTGAGCAAGGTGACTTCTTAGAAGTCAAATTCTCAGATTATTTAGAAGATGATAAGTATTTCTACGATGAGTCGTTTGTTTTCTACCTAGAAATTTCTGGATACTACGAGATTTTAGTACCACCGCCACACTGAGGTCAGAAATTTTCCCTGCAAGTATCTCCGAGAACTCGCACGCAGGGCGCAATCCATGCCCTCACCCTTCAGCCCATCCCACCCCGTGACACCTGGTCAGACAACTTCTTCAGCGAAATCATCGGCGGCTGGCACGGCGAACCGCTACAACGCGACGCCCCACTGCTACAAGACGATCGCCTCCCCCTCAACTTCGACAACTGACTCGACAGCTTTAAAGCCTTACCATTTCATCGTTCCCACGCTTTGCTTGGGTAACGCATCCCCAGATGCTCCGCGTTGCGACCCACCACAAAACAGGACGCAGAGCCTCCAAAACGGCATTCCCACGCAGAGCATGGGAACGATAAACCGATTATCCCGATCGCCCCAAAACCCGCCAAAACCGCCCCCGATCGCGATCGCGTAAACGGACAACTCCCAAAACACACCGACATGTCCCAACCCACGATCGCGGAAATCAAAACAGCACCACCAACCAGAGACCGTCAACCCACCGCCAAAAATCAACAGCTCTCCCTATTTGATCGCGATCATGAAAACCCAACCCTAAACCTCCCCATACAATCCAGCCAAACCCACCGCATCATCTCCCTCTTCTCCGGCTGCGGCGGCATGGATCTCGGATTTCTTGTCGCGCGGACGTAGACCTCAGAAATCCAAACAAAATCCCTGACCCTCCCGTGATCGTGATCCCACGATCGCCACCCTGCAACCCACCATGATCGCCAACCGCCACCACGCCCACCACAGCCCCGAAGCCTACCTCGAACTCGAACGCCTTAGCCCGATCAAACACGAATACCTCCAAGGCCAAGTCATCGCCATGGCAGGCGCGAGCAAAGCCCACGCCATCATCACCGGCAACCTCACCGCCCTGCTAACCCGCCACCTACGCGGAACCCGCTGCCTTGCCTTCGCCTCCGATATCAAAATCCGCCTTAATGATCGCAACGCCTTCTACTATCCCGACCTGGTCGTCACCTGTGACGATCGCGATCTGAGCGCCGACGACGATGCCCTACGCTACCCGACCCTGATCGTCGAAGTCCTCTCCAAAACCACCGCAGCCTTCGATCGCGGCGACAAA
>JBIPMB010000125.1:0-6512 GCA_044369355.1 Gammaproteobacteria bacterium
CGTAAGGTTTTTATGAGGTATTTTTCCGCGCTATTAGAGAGTTTTGCCCTGTAAATCAAATACCTACCATTTGTCCCTAAGGTTGCTGTGATTTCATACGGTCCTATCATTGCCATGGTTTTTTCCTAACTATACTCTGTACAGTATAGTTGAATTAAGGGTGGTTGCTTGGGACTAAGATACAGGCCGCAGGCAGGGATTGCGTTACGTTAAACAGGTTTTTTTACGTTGCCTGCTTAGTGAGCTAGACTCACAGCAGTTGATTTTTAGGCGAGGCGCCGAACCCTCGAACACCAGGAGTGTAGTACCCTACATGACTGGTGTGAGATGGGTGAAGGCAACAAAGCCTAAGAATCAAATGCGAAGAGTCTAGTCTTGTAAATAACTTTTTTCGAATTCCACAAAAGAGCCTCTAAAATCATGCAAGCCTTTACTGTGCGATAGCGATAACACACGATTCGCAATCTGTGCCATAAAATCGCGATCGTGGCTCACTAAAATAACGGTGCCGCTAAAGTGATGTAACGCATTGGCTAAGGCTGTTTTGGCTTCAATGTCTAAGTGATTGGTGGGTTCATCTAAAATCAAAATATTGGCATGTTCTAACATGATTTTAGCCAATAATAAGCGTGCGGCTTCACCCCCGCTTAGGGTTAAAATATCTTTTTCCACATCGTCTTTAGGAAATAACACTTGTCCCAATACTTTACGCACTTGCTGTTCTGTAGCCGTACTAATCTGTTGCGTTAACCAATCCAACACACGCATCGATTCATTCAATAATTCATGATGATCTTGTGAGAAATAACTGATATGAGTTTCATAGCCCCAATCGTATTGGCCGCTGTCTTGAGGGATAAGGTGTTGTAGGATTTTAATCAAGGTTGATTTACCGACGCCATTCTCACCGACGATGGCGATCTTTTCGCCTCTGGCCACATTAAAGCTCAATCTATTGAATAGTTTTTTATCTTGATAAGATTTACCCAATTCTTTGACTTGCAATGCAACTTTCCCTGAAGCACGTTTAGGCTTAAATTGAAACGAAGGATACGCACGTGAAGAATGTTTGATATCAGGGATTTCCAATTTTTCAATCATTTTAATACGAGATTGCGCTTGTTTGGCTTTGGACGCTTTACTTTTAAACTTATCTACAAATTGCTGCATAGCGGCAATCTTCTGCTCTACGCTTTTCTTGGCCTGCAAACGTTGTTCTTCTATGAGTTTTTTCTCTGCTAAAAATTTATCGTATTGACCGCTGTATTGGTTAATTTCGCCATAATCTATATCTAAAATATAATCCGCCAAGCGATTGATGAAACGAACGTCGTGTGAAATCACCAAGACTATAACTTTAAATTCATTATTTAAATATTTTTCCAGCCAATTGATGGAGATTAAATCCAGGTGATTGGTGGGCTCATCCAATAACAATAGATCGGGCTCTTGAAACAAAGTTTGTGCCAGCAATACTCTCAGCTTATAACCACCGGATAATGCATTCAATGGTTTTTGATGATATTGACTTTCAATGCCTAAGCCTAGCAATAATTTCTCTGCCATGGCATAAGCCGCATAGCCATTCAAATGGGCAATCGTGTCTTCTAGCCGGCTTAGTTTATTCACTACAGCATCAGTCCAATCTTCAGAAGCCAATAATTTGTCTTTTTCTTCCAAAGCTTGCCATAATTTGGGTTTGCCTTGTAATACTATATCGGTGATAGGGGTATGTTCATAACGGAATTGATCTTGCTTCAGCCAGCCTACAGAGACTTCTTTAGGTATAGAAATACTGCCCGAAATAGGGCTTTCTTCGCCACTAATGAGCTTAAATAAAGTTGATTTACCCGTGCCATTGGCGCCGACCACGGCATAATGCTTTTGCGCATCTAGATAGAGATTTACGTCGTAAAACAGTAACTTCTCGCCAAATGACATACTGAGTTGTTGTAATGAAATCATAACATCGCCGCTAATTTAAAGGAGCACAGTATACACTATTTTGACAATCATCGCTATCTATACTTTCCCAGCTCGACGATATCCGGGGTTGTGTCGTTTGAGTTCAATGCTGGCCGGGCACGGTCATGCGACATTCTATTCGTATCCATCTATAATTTATCTGCTCAGCTACATCCAGGGCCGTGTCGTTTGAGTTCAATGCTGGTCGGGCCCGGTCACGCGACATCCTCGTCGTGCTCGTGCCTGCGCGCGCCGAGGGCTCCTGTCGCGCGACACCCGTCCATCACTATTGCGCTTTGTTTCTCGTGATTCATATCACTGTGTAACTTCTCTATTCGATTATATCCATAATATTGTCTCACTCTAGACTAACATCCAGTTTCAATTTAAGTTTTCTACATTTTTATATTCGAAGCGCGGAGTTAGGTCCAAAGCTATTGCTGCAAAGTTGTGGCAAACCGTAAGCAGCATGGATGCTGCGCTCGAGCCCCCATGGATGGGTTCACGGCGTGTTTGACACAACGGCAGCAATAGCTTTGGGCCACAGTAGGCTAAGATTTAGAAAAAACTTTAAGAGCTTGATTATGTTTCAAAAATGGTAAGGGCGCCCCGTGAGACGCCCAAACTAAGGAGAAGGAAACTAGAACCTAATCCGCAACGGCTTCTTCTTCCAAGAAGCTGCGCAGATTATCTGAACGCATAGGATGGCGTAATTTACGTAAGGCTTTGGCTTCAATCTGACGGATACGCTCACGCGTTACATCAAATTGTTTGCCTACTTCTTCTAAAGTATGATCGGTATTCATGTCGATACCAAAACGCATACGCAATACTTTAGCTTCTCTAGAAGTTAAGCCACTTAACACGGATTGTACTGCTTCACGTAAGCCTTCGTTCGTAGCGCTGTCCACTGGAGACATGGTCATTGAGTCTTCAATGAAATCGCCCAAGCTGGAATCAGCATCTTCATCACCTATAGGCGTTTCCAATGAAATAGGCTCTTTGGCAATCTTCAGCACTTTACGCACTTTATCTTCGGGCATCTGCAAACGTTTGCTCAATTCTTCGGGTGTAGCTTCTAAGCCCGTTTCTTGCAAAATCTGTCTACCCACACGGTGAATTTTATTGATGGTTTCAATCATATGCACTGGTATACGAATAGTGCGTGCTTGGTCGGCAATAGCACGTGTAATCGCTTGACGTATCCACCAGGTTGCATAAGTTGAAAACTTATAACCACGGCGATATTCAAACTTATCCACGGCCTTCATCAAGCCTATATTGCCCTCTTGAATCAGATCTAAGAATTGTAAACCACGATTGGTGTATTTCTTAGCGATAGAAATCACCAAACGTAAGTTGGCTTCAATCATTTCTCGTTTAGCACGTCTAGCTTGAGATTCACCTATGGACATACGGCGATTGATTTCCTTGATGTCTTGTGTTTTTAAGCTCATGCTTTCTTCTAGAACCAATAAGTTCTTTTGAGCGCGCACAACTTCACGGCTGTAGAATTTTAAGCGAGCAGAAAATGGTTCTCCACTGGCAACCAAATCATCTACCCATTCTAAATTGGTTTCATTGGTAGGAAAGGACTTTAAGAAGACGTCTTTAGGCATACGCGCTTTATTCACGCAAACGTCTAAAATAAAACGTTCTTGTACACGCACATCTTGCAATAATGCTCGTAAAGCTTGGCTTATTTTCTCAAATTGCTTAGGCGCTAACTTTAAGTTAATCACTTCATCCGACAAAGCACGACGCCACTTCTGTGCGGTTTTGTGTTTCTTGCCATATTTTTTAGTTGAGTCTAGAGCTGAACGGCACAGCTTTTCAATTTTAGCAAAACGCTCACGTACGATGGCCACATCGGGGCCAGTATCTTCAGTGAAACTACTGCTACCGCCGTCGTCTTCATCTTCTTCTACTACTACATCAACGGCATCCACCGCCGTCTCAATAACCGCGGGCGCTTCTTCTGCAGCCAATTCAGCGGCTTCTGTAGCAGCAGCTTCCCCTGCTTCTAAATCAGAGAAACCGGTCAGTAGGTCGCTAAAATTGACATTGTCGCTTTGTTCTATATGGTGGTATTCATCTACTAAGAATTTGACCACTTCAGGGTTTTCAGCCAATACGGCCAATACCATGCGCAAGCCGTCTTCAATACGGCGGGCAATGGCAATTTCCCCTTGGCGGGTCAATAATTCTACATTTCCCATTTCACGCATATACATACGTACAGGATCGGAAATACGCGCCGTCTCAGCAATATGGAAACTGGAGAATTGTTCAGTCACTTCATCGACCGAACTGTCGTCATCAACAGCCGCGACTACGCCCTCTGCCATCAATAAGGTCTCATCAGCAGTCGGTGCTCTGTCCATTACTTGGATACCAAATTCGGCAAACAAGGCCAATAAAGGTTCTAGATCGGTAAATTCAGGTGGCAATAAGTCACAAATTTCTGCCTCTGTCAGGAAACCTCGCTCACGGCCTTTGTCTATCAATAGTTTTAACTGTGATTTTTGTTTTTCTTCTTGGTTTGCAGAATCAAGCGCAGGGGAGATCTTGCTTTTGTCTGCATCTGTTTTGTCCAAATCGAGTATAATGTTAGCTGCACGTCTATCTTCATCTGTCATAGATTTATCCACGTTGGTTGAGGTTTGGGCTTTACGCCTATTACTTTACCTCGTGCATCTTCAATGCCACGGGTAAAACCCTTAACTACCCCGAAGTCCATTATCGAGGCAGTATACTCTTCGCATTTGCTTCTTAGGCTTTGTTGCCTTCGTCCATCTGCTCCAGAACCTATATACTTGTGAAGTATTCCTGGTACTCGAGGACTAGTCTTCTCGCCTAAAAACCAACTGCTATGAGTATAGTTCGTTGCAAAGCACTGACGAACTTTTTTGCTACTAGTTCAGTGTTCTACTCAATAACATTATAGCTCAAACACCACACCATCCGTGCATAGTAAACTTTTAAAATGTAAACCATATTTCATTTTTGTCAAGGAAAATAAGGGGGTTTTTGTGTGCTTTAAAAAATGGAATCTTGTAACTACTTGATCTGTTTCACCTTTATCTTTAAAAAATTATTCATTATTTTTTTGTTGTTGTATCAATAATTGCAGTTGACTCTTTTCTTCGTCATCTAAACCTACACTGCTTGCCTTCTGCCACAGCATCTCAATCGTTTGTTCTACCGCCAACTTCTGTAAATACAACAAAATACCTTTGAACTCGGCTTGCACACCGGTTTCTGGTGTCATTAATTCTTCAACCGCTAAACGTTCTAAGTAGCGGCCCTCTGTTTGATCGCGCCAATGTTCTAACAAACTGGCCGTTGTTTGTTTAGCATGTGTTTGTAAATAATCCACTACAGCAGCAAATAATTCTATGCCTGCCACCACCACTTCTTTAAAAATGACTTTGTTTTCAATGCATTGCACCAAATGTGGGTATTGTATTAACAAAGTGAGTCCCAAACGCACAGGTGTCTTGCGTGCGGTGGGGGCTGTCTCGGCGGGCCTGTAGGACGGCAGTTCAGGCTTGGCTGGCATTATTTTTTGTACTGAACTTATGCTCAAGCGTGTTTTTTTAGCCAATTCATCTAACATTAAGGTCCGAAACACACCCAATGGCATCTTTTCTAGCAAAGGGGTGGCCAAACTGGCCAATCTGGCACGGCCATCCGGAGTCTCTAAGCTCAAATTTTGACTTAACTGATTGAAAAAGAAGTCAGATAGTGGCATTGCACTATCTAAATAGGCATTGAAGGCTTCTTTGCCCTGTTTACGAACCAAACTATCGGGATCTTCCTCTAGCGGTAAGAAGATAAAGCGCACCTCACGGCCATCACTGAGCACCGGTAAGGCAGCTTCTAAGGCCCGCCAGGCCGCTTTTTGACCCGCATTGTCGCCATCAAAACAAAAAATGATGCGACTGGTCAAACGAAATACTCTTTGCATATGTTCACTGGTGGTCGCTGTACCCAAAGTTGCCACCACATTCACAATGCCGTGCTGTGACAAAGCGATTACATCCATGTAGCCTTCGACTATAATCAAATGTTCTAAGCTGCGTGTGACCTGCTCTGCTTCATATAAGCCATACAATTCACCTCCTTTATGAAATACCGGTGTCTCCGGGGAATTCAGATACTTAGGTTGAGCTTCAGCATCCATACTACGGCCACCAAAACCTAAAGGTCGGCCACGGCGATCACGGATAGGAAACATCACCCGACCACGGAAGCGATCATATTCACGACCACTATCAGAGCGCACACTCAAGCCCACCGCAGCAATAGATTCTGCGGAAAATTTCTTATTTATCAAATGATTATATAAACGATCCCATTGATCCGCCGCAGCACCCAAGGCAAAACGTTGTGCAGTTTCAGCGTCAATACCACGCTGTTGAAAGTAGTTCATAGCTTTGGGATCTTGTTCTAATTCGTGCCTATAAAAATCCATAGCGGCGCGCAAGACATCATATAAGGAACTGTGTTTGGCTTGTTTCGCATTGTATTCCCCTTGGGGAATG
>JBIPMB010000264.1:0-6499 GCA_044369355.1 Gammaproteobacteria bacterium
CTGGATGCGTTCAGCATCAATCCGGATTTTGATCTGGACATAATGAAAATTGGACAGACCCTGCCCGACATTATGGTGGGAGTTTTGCAGGGCCTCGACCGCATCTTTTCCGCAGCGAAACCCGATGTTGTTCTGGTACACGGCGACACGTCAACGACTTTTGCCTCGGCTTTATCCGCTTATTATCACAAAATTACGGTCGGGCACGTAGAAGCGGGTCTGCGAACAAACAACATTTATTCGCCTTGGCCAGAGGAAATAAATCGTCGCCTAACGGGAACCATCGCGACGCATCATTTTGCCCCCACCGAGAATGCAGCAGAAAATCTTCGGCGCGAAAATGTAGCCAACCAACATATAACAGTTACTGGTAATACGGTTATTGACGCATTGCGGATGATCGTTGAACGCCTTAATAAAGACTCAACGCTGAGAAAATCACTTGCAGACCAATTCAGCTTCCTAAATAGTGAAAAAAAACTTGTTTTGGTAACGGGACACCGGCGCGAGAATTTCGGCGCTGGTTTCGACGGAATTTGCGAGGCAATTAACTCACTCGCCGATAGGAATGACATCGAATTTATCTACCCCGTACATCTGAACCCTAACGTTCAAGAATCAGTCAAAAAAGCCTTGGGATCAAATAAAAAAATTCATCTAATCGAGCCGTTGGACTATGTACCCTTCGTTTATCTCATGCAGCAGTCACACTTGATCCTGACGGACTCGGGTGGCGTTCAAGAGGAGGCGCCATCTTTGGGCAAACCCGTATTGGTCATGAGAGAAACCACGGAAAGACCTGAGGCCGTCGCCGCGGGTACAGTTCGCCTTGTCGGCACCGATGCCAACAAAATTATCGAGGAGACATGCGAGCTCTTGGATAATGACGAGGAATATCAAAGAATGGCGCAGGCCCACAACCCATATGGTGACGGCATGGCCTCCAAGCGAATTGTGGAGAAAATAATTGAGCTCAAAACCCGCCATTAGCCGTGTCTCGGTTGTTGGCCTCGGATACATCGGCCTTCCGACTGCCGCTGTTATCGCCAGTCATGGGATTGACGTCATAGGACTCGACGTCAACCCAACTGTTGTCGATACCCTCAATCGAGGTGAAATACATATTGTCGAGCCGGACCTGAAAGTGCTTTTTAAAGCTGCAGTCGCTGCTCGCAAATTCCACGCAGTTATTCAACCAGAAGCGGCTGATGTATTTCTTATTGCGGTTCCGACCCCATTCAAGGGGCGGCATGAGCCTGATCTGAGTTACATTGAATCAGCAGCAAAGAGCACAACCGAAAAAATGTCGGAATGGCTGTCTCAGTTGCGCCCAGACTTGAGCTTTCCTCAGCACGCAGGTGAACGTGCGGATGTGCAGATTGCCTACTGCCCCGAGCGCGTACTACCCGGGAAGATTCTGCACGAGCTAGTACATAATGACCGTGTCGTCGGCGGCATGACACAGCACTGCACCGATCGAGCTGCGCAGTTCTATCAAATTTTTGTCAAAGGCAAATGCTTGCCAACTACCAGCCGAACAGCTGAGATGGCGAAGTTAACTGAAAATGCGTTTCGTGACGTCAACATTGCCTTCGCAAACGAACTGTCTCTGATTTGTGATCGACTGCAAATAGACGTATGGGAACTGATCGATCTCGCAAACCATCATCCGCGCGTCAACATCTTACAGCCGGGTCCGGGCGTTGGGGGGCACTGTATTGCCGTCGATCCGTGGTTCATCGTCGATTCGACGCCGGATCTTGCGCGGATCATCCGCACTGCACGCGACGTCAATGATTCAAAACCACTCTGGGTTATAGAGCGAGTCAAGCAGGCGGCATCACACTTCCCCTCACCGACCATTGCCTGCCTCGGCTTGGCGTTCAAGCCAGACATAGACGATTTACGCGAAAGCCCTGCTTTAGAAATTACGGCACGTATCGCGAAAGAAATTGATGGCACGATCTTGGTTGTCGAACCTCATATCGACCGGCTACCTAAAAATTTTAATGAGCTCGCTAATGTACGGCTCGAAACCGCGGATAGGGCGATACGTCATGCGGACATTGTGGTGATTTTGGTTAACCATCGTCAGTTCTATGGGGTAGACCTCGATACCTTAATCGGCAAAACGCTAATTGATACGCGAGGGATGTGGCGTTGAAACAGGTCTTACTGACCGGGGAAGGCCCGGTAGTGGCAAATGTACCCGCGCCTCTTGTGGGGAAACGAAATATTCTTGTTCAAGTTAGCCATTCCTGTATAAGCATCGGAACGGAAGCCGCGGGCATGGCCGCAGCGGAAGTACCCTTGTACAAACGCGCACTAAAGCAGCCGGAGAATGTGCGTTTAGCGGTAAAGATGATGCAAGAGCAAGGCGTAGGCCGGACACTGCGCAGAGTACAAGGCCTGATCACTTCGGGCCAGCCGACAGGCTACTCCGCTGCCGGCGTTGTGATTGATATTGGCGAAGACGTCGACGGATTTGCAATTGGCGATCGCGTGGCCTGCGCGGGCGCCGGGATCGCCAACCATGCAGAGATCATCGATGTTCCAGTGAACCTTGCATGCCATATCCCTGAGTCGGTGCCATTAGATCAAGCGTCTACCGTAACTCTGGGGGCCATCGCGCTCCAGGGCATCCGTCGCGCCGCCCCGACTCTGGGCGAAACCGTTGCCGTAATTGGCTTAGGCATCTTAGGTCAATTAACGGTACAGATGCTGAAGGCGAACGGATGTCGCGTGATCGGAATCGAACCAGATCCTGATCGCAGTACCGCCGCGCTTGCAAATGGACTTGACGTCGCACTCCAACCCGACGTAGACGACATCGTTACGCGAGTCGCGTGGGCAACAGACGGGATAGGTGTTGATGTCGCGATCATTACGGCAGCCCACGCCGGTCACGAAATAGTCCATCAAGCTATGCAGATTTGCCGCAAAAAGGGACGCGTAGTTGTCGTTGGCGATGTGGGACTCAATCTTCGGCGCGAGGATTTTTACAAAAAGGAACTTGACGTCCTGATCTCATCATCCTACGGCCCCGGACGCTACGACCCTTATTACGAGCACGATGGGCAGGACTACCCTTTACCCTACGTTCGCTGGACTGAAAATCGAAACATGGCGGCATATCTCCAGTTGATTTGCGCTGGCAAAGTTAATTTGGCATCGCTTAAACCGACCTACCATGACCTTGATGATGCGGCGAAGGCTTACCAGCAACTGACGCACCCGGAGGGGCGCCCTCTACTTGCATTCCTGCGATATCCGGAACAAAGAACACAGCCTTGTCAGCCCATCACGGTCGTAACGAAGAAACATTCTCGGACGAAGGCCATACACGTCGCATTGATAGGGTCAGGCAATTTTGCCCAAGGCATGCACCTGCCGAATCTTCTGAAGCTTCGCAATAAATTTACATTGCGATGGATTGTTAATCGAACCGGGACAACCGCACAGTCAATCGCGAAGCAGTATGAAGCGCCCTATGCAGATTCGGATTATCGAAGGGCCTTGGAAGATTCCAGTGTTGATCTGGTAATGATATGCACTCGCCATAACCTGCATGCCAATATGACCTTACAGGCTCTAGAGGCAGGTAAGCATGTGTTCGTCGAAAAGCCTCTTGCCTTGAGCACTGATGAAGTCGATGCAATCGCCAAATTCTACAAAACGGGAACAAGCCCTAAGCCACTCCTGCTCACAGGCTACAACCGCCGATTTTCCCCGCCGATCCGGCATGTAAAGAAACTTATTGCAGGCCGTAGCGGATCAATGATGATTTCCTACCGAATGAATGCGGGTTATCTGCCGCCTGATCACTGGGTGCATGGCAAAGAAGGCGGCGGACGCAACATTGGCGAGGCATGCCATATTTACGATCTCTTCAGTTATTTGACAGGCTCAGCCCCCGTCGATATCCAAGCAGCGTCGCTTGGCAAGTTACCGGCAGGGACACGTCGAAATGAGAATTTCATCGCCACAATCACTTATGCCGACGGCTCAGTTGCGTCCCTCATGTACACGAGTCTCGGCGCGAAAAGCCATCCGAAAGAGCGAATGGATATTTTTTTTGATGGCAAGACCCTTAGCCTCGACGACTATAAACTCGTTCAACTGGGCGGCGCAGTATCTAAAGACTGGAGGAACTCGACACCACAAAAAGGCCAGTTCGAGGAACTAATCGAGCTATCCGAAGCTATCACCAACAGTGACACAAAATGGCCAATTTCACTTGACGATCAACTCAACACTGCTCGGATGACCTTAGCTATTGAGACGTTACTGCACGGAGTGCGGAAAAACGAAATCGTCAACGACGGCAGTACTTTATGAGGACCCAGTTGTGCGGCAACTTTTACTGAGCAATAGCGGCGTCAAAGTGGCCCGTATGCCTGCCCCGACAATTGCGCCAGGCTCAGTATTGATTCAGGTGCGCTACTCGATGGTCAGCATCGGGACTGAAATCGCCACGCTTCGTCCGCAGCCAAATCAAGGTGCGGAATCGGTGTTAGAAAAAGCACAAGCCGCCTCGGGGCTTGCGCGACGTTACCTGGCAGCCGCTATCGCCAATCCGCGTCTCGCAGTTAGACGCGCCACGGAATTGGCACAGGGACAATTCGTCAAACTCGCCCCAAGACGACCGATTGCTCACGCATCCGATAAGCCACTCGGCAATGTTAAATGGATCAAAGATAATGCTGACCGCCTTGACATAGCAGACTCGGGGCTCGAACTCATCACTGACCAATCGGACTGGCATTACCAAGCTCACACTGAACTAATTGACGTACCCGTCGGCTTTATGGTTTCACTCGACATCAGAGGGGCACTAAATCCCGGCCAAATCTCCATCGGCTTGCTGGACGCTGCAGGCAGCCGATGGTTGGGCACATCGATAATTTCTGCAGGAGCCATCGAAGACCGTTTGATTTTTGACCCAAAGGGCGAGAGTCAGGTGAAGGTCGTTATCGCAAACGCCCAGAGCGGCAAAACCACTCTCAAGCTCCAGCAGGTCACGATTTCATTAATCGCGCCGGACCCTAATGGCGTATCCCAAAACGAAATGGGCGAAACAGGGTTCAATCTCGGGTACTCAGCGGCCGGGCAAGTTGTGGCAGTCGGTGAGCGCGTAAAAGACCTCGTTCCGGGCGATTGGGTCGCATGCGGAGGCGCGGGTCGGGCTAATCATGCCGATTTTGTATCTGTGCCTAGAAACTTGGTTTGTCGAATCCCTGAAGGCTGCGACATCAAGGTAGCCGCCACCGCAACAATCGGGACGATCGCCATGCAGGGGGTGCGCCGAGCTGCTCCGACATTAGGCGAACGTATTTGCGTCATCGGACTCGGACTACTAGGGCAAATATCTGCTCAGTTGTTGCGCGCGAATGGTTGCATCGTCATTGGCATGGATCTCGACCCGGAGCGCGTGAATCGTGCCCGTGCGGGCGGCATGGAACACGGTGCAGGCGGCGAGGACGAACTGCTTCGGATGGTCCGTGACCTGACGGGAGGCCACGGTGTCGACCGCACGCTGATTACCGCTGCCACCAAATCTGATGCGGTCATCAACTTGGCCATGGAAGTTACTCGACGTCGCGGTACGATAGTTATCGTCGGTGACGTCGGGCTTAATGTGGATCGACAACATTTTTATCGAAAAGAAATTGATCTGCTGATGAGCACTTCGTATGGACCTGGTCGTTACGATGCTAGCTACGAAGAGCAAGGCATAGACTACCCATATGCCTATGTGCGTTGGACTCAAAACCGAAATATGCAGAGTTACCTTGAGCTGGCGACGCAAGGCCGTATTGACGTTTCGTCGTTGATCGACGAGGTGGTCTCGATCGACTGTGCTCCGGATCTGTATCGGAAGTTGGCATCAGCCTCCCAGCCGCCCCTTGGCGTTCTTCTCGAGTATCCACAACCCCTAGCGCAATCACCACAACCGCGCGATGCGACAAGAATCGCGCTCCGGGGACACCGTAAAGTCCATGAAGGCCCCATGGGATACGTGCTTGTCGGGGCGGGCGCCTACGGACAGTCGATGTTAGTCCCTACGATGGAACGTCAACGCGACAGTTTTTTTCTACGCGGAATCGTTAGTCGAGATGCCGTTAGAGGTGGAAACTTCGTACGAGAGCGACGTCTCGATATTTTCGCCACTGAGTTACGACCCGTCCTTGATGACCCAACCGTTAGGCTACTGGTTATCGCTACACGGCACCATGAACACGCCGGCCAGGTAGTTGCCGGCCTAAAAGCGGGCAAGCATGTGTTTGTCGAAAAGCCTTTGGCGATCACGTGGCAAGAGCTCGACAGCATCGTCGAAACTTACGAGGCGATTCGTGAGAAACCTATAGTGATGGTCGGATTTAATCGCCGGTTCTCCCCTGCCCTGCAAACGCTCAAGCGTCGTCTCGAGGGGAGAATTTCGCCACTGGTGATCAACTATCGCCTCAATGGTGGCTACATCCCCAACGATCACTGGATC
>JBIPMB010000287.1:0-6488 GCA_044369355.1 Gammaproteobacteria bacterium
ATCCCTCCCGAACTCCTAACTTCTGCTCCTCAAAAATTCGTAACAGATTCAGTTAAAATTCCTGCCTCCCAAGTAGATTCGGTGACGGGAATGGTTGCCCCTGGGTATGCAGAAGTTCGATTTCCGTTCCGTGCTATAGATCCAGTTGTCATCGAAGAATTAATCCCAGCAAGTAACGCGATTCGAGTAACCTCAAGCATTTCTTTCATTGAAGGGAGTGCTTATGTGCGATCGCCTGATGGTAGAAATATTCGGACAGTTAGCGTTGCAGGGATTAACCCCGTCAACAAATTGATCTACCTAAACACCCTGGAATTACTGGAAGTCGGGATGATTATTGCCCAGTCAACACCTTCTGGCGAAACCCTGATTCCAACTGATAATTATCGAGTGGAATTTTTGCACCCCGTTCCTGGGGTTAAGGTGTTCCTTCTTGCAACGGATGGGATTGCCTTGAGAAACAATAATCCCCATCCTGTAACTGTTGTCCCTATGTTAGTGGTAGTTTTATGACTTCTTACTCTAATCCGGTTTATTATCCCTTAGATTTTCCCCAAGAAAATTTAGCTCCCGATCCTTCTGATCTTCTTAGTCACCTAGAGGAACGTTGGTCGGATACTCAGCTTCAATTCCTTGCAGCCCAACAAAAAGCCGAAAAAGCCTTGATTGCGGCTGCTAACACCAATTTGATCAAACTAGATCGACTACCATCCCCACTAACTGCGATTAGTGTTGACGAGTTGCTGTCTGGGACGGAATTGGTTACAATGGCACAATACAATGAGTTACTAGCAAGTCTGACCTGCCTAGCTGCCCACATTCAATCTTGGCAGTCGGCAACGTTAGAGCCTGTAGTCCCGAATAGTGTAGTTGCGCCTTGTAGCGACTAACAAAAAACTGGACTTGTCATTTTATTTTTGAGGTGCTATGATTTAGACAACTGAAGTATTTTAATACCTGACCCAAAACCCCTGGAAAATCAATTTTCCAGGGGTTTTGTTGTTCAAGAGGAGATTTATGCCTTTACCTTGCGAATTACCTCTTTCTGGCTCATCTAGTAATCCAGTTTCTTTACCAGGTGCGATCGCGGCTCTTTCAGCACAGGTCACATCTACCCTGTTAGAAGTTCGACAGGAAATTGGGGAACTGAAGTGTGAATTTGTTCAGGTACGCGGGTTGGCAATTCAATTAGCAACTTCTTTAATCAAGGAGCAAACTCAAAAAGTTAAATATTTATTTGACAAACAAGTAATGATTGATATTGAAGCCACAAGGCGGCAAGAAATAATTTGCCAATTTGCCACTTCAATTATTGCTAGTCAAACACAAATATTACTATCAAGACATCGAATCGAATTGCAAGTCCAAAATAATACACAAAATTTACTATGACTTTAGAGCAACAAGTTGCAAATTTAGTGTCTGCAACAACAGAGTTAACTGATGTTGTTAACGGAGAATTAGGGTTGGTTAGATCGGAAAATACGACTTTCAAAACATCAACCTTAGCATCTCTTGAAACAATTGTAACTACAAAAGTAAGGAGTTCGAGGTTTACTGTTTATGTCAATCCCAGTAGTGGATCGAGTAACCCAACGAATCCTATTGACAACATTTCAGCCCCATTTAATACGATCGCAAATGCAGTTGCATTTCTTTCTAATTATTATTGGGCTGGTGATTATACAACCATCAAGCTAAGTGCTGGAGATCATATAGTTAGTGGCACTATAAATATAAAACATTCTTGTGACATAAAAATTGAGGGGGCTTCAGCCCCCGATTTTAGCGGGGTTGCAAGTATCGTATCTCAAACGACAAGCTCAAATAGATCGAGTAGTAGTTCCACTACGGGGAGTAACGCCAATCTATTTAATCACCTACAATCAATATTTCAAAGTAGTATTGTTATTGCGGATGGAGGTTCCATTATCCTTGACAATACTAATTTTTGCTTATTTTATTGTTTAGTTTATGCTCAAAACAAAACCTCGTTAAATAAAGATGGTATAGCACTGTTTAGAGGGGCTAGATGCGTTATCCGAGACAGTGCATTTATGTACTTCAATAATGCTATCTCGGCATACACCAATCACTTATTGTTGGACGGAATTGTTTTGCTTTCTGCAAGCAATCAGGGGCTACTTAATTACGGGTCTGTAATCAATACATCCACTGGTTCTGTTGTTTATTTATCTGGGAACGTAAGTTATGGACTGTATTCCGTAATGGGTTCTATTTATTCATTGGCATCCATACGTTCTTATGGTAATAGTGGGCATGGTTTGTATTTATATGCGGGTAATTTAATAAGCTCAATTGCGTTGATTGCTGTCTCGAATGGGGGGTGTGGTTTTTATAGCGTATACGGGGAAATTACAGCACCCAATTGTGTCTCTCAAAATAATAGTCAGTATGGTTACAGGTCTGACGGAGGATTAATCAAAGTTGTTGGTTCAGATGCAGCAACTACAGGCAACATTTTGGGTAAGAAACTAGAAAACAATAATCAACAAGGTTTTGTTGTTGGTGTCTCTGTTTAGCTTTTAATTGCTGTTTATTTTATTAACAATAAAGTCATGGGAAAACTGATTTATACCATCAATGATCGTGGGTATGTAGCTATTATCGAAAAAGCATCCTACAACACCAGTGTTGGAGTTTTAGATGCTACAAGTCCCCTTGTATTGTGTTTGCGTGATGACCTTTTGTGTTATTACCCTCCTTTGAGTGAGTTACCAGAAGAAACTCCGATAATTGACGTTCGCAATAGCTTACAGGCTCATATTGATGAAGGTCTTTTATCTTCAGATGTTCTGGATCTGTTGCCAATTACATCTTAGAGGTAATGAATAATGCCACGTCTCGCTTCTGACTTAGATGCCAACAGTAACCGGATTTCTAATCTTGCGATCGCATCTGCTCCTGCCGATGCAGTCCGATTAGATTACATAACAGCCATAGAATCTCGTTTGGAATCGGCACAAATTCAACTCTTGAATTACGCCCAACTTTTAAACGCTGTTAACCAGGAACTCCAGGCTTTAAAAGCAACTATTTCCTCACAGAACAAGAAAGTCCCTGTTGCTCTGGCGATAACAGAACCCGTCAACATTCAAACAGGTGGGCAAATCGCTGTTCAAGGTGTGGGATTGGTGGCAGGCGATCGCGTTTTATTGACAGCAAATGGAGTTAATAATGGCATCTTTGTCGTAGGAAGCGGAGCTTGGCAACGATCTATTGACGCTAATGAAGCATCTGAATTTCCAGGGATGGAAATTGAGGTTTTAGAAGGCGATTATCCCGGTATCTGGAAACTAATCAGTGCGCCCAACCCGATTGTTTTAGGGGAGAGTATTCTCACCTATGAACGAGTGAGCAGCACCTTTGCAATTCTTCCGATTTGTAAGGGTGGGACGGGCGCTGACAACCCAAGAACTGCTCGTAAAAATCTCGGATGTGTGGAACAAATTTCTTTTGATTATGTTGGGGACGGGATCGAAACATCTTTCCTTTTTCAACACAATCTCGGTCAATTATATCCATTCGTTAAGGTCTTTGATCGGACTCATCCCCAGTCAACAATTTTTGCTGAGGAGTATCCGGTTGATGAAAATACTATCCGAGTTGAATTTTCTGCTCCTCCTGCTCTTAACTCAATTGCAGTTTCGATTTTAGGAGCAGTAAGTCCATCCTACAACAATTGTTTTACCTAAGTTTAAGGAAGATATATGGCTATTTTATTTCAGAACAGTGTTGATATGTCTAGTAACCCCATTGTGGGGGTTGTTGATTCCATCGATCCTACTTCTGCGATCACCAAAACAAAATTAGACACTGAAACTGGTATCCTTCAAACTGGTATTGACACTGTTGATGGTCGTGTTGATACCGTTGAAACCAACCTGTCTAGCGCGATCGCAACCTTAGAAGCACAAGTTCAAGCTGCTGTTAATAACCGCGACTTCAAAGACTCTGTTCAAGTTGCTGCGACTACTGACGTGAACTTAGCTTCCGGCGTGGCACTGATCGGAACTGCTATTCAAGGTGTTACCTTGAGTGCTGGAATTCGGGTTCTGTTAACTGCCCAAACTGACGCATCTCAGAATGGTATTTATGAGGTTGTGGCCGGGGTTGGTTTACAACGTTCCGCAGATGCCAATGCCGATGCCGAAATGACCAACGGGATGTTGGTTGGTGTTACGGGTGGCGATCTGTTAAACCAAGTTATTTGGATGCTGATCACAGCAGATGCAATTTCCCTTGGAACCACTGCATTAACCTTTCAGAAGTTTCGTTCGATCCACGATTTATCCGTTGCTAGTTCGACGGGACTGGAATTAACTGGAGGAGGAGTTCTTCAGTACGCCAGTGTTGCTCAAGCTCGTAAAACCTTGGGTGCTGCGGAAGAATTTACCGCTTTAGTTGGTAATGGCGTGGACACTACTTATACAGTCACTCACAACTTAAACACCGATTTAGCTGCTATGCCAGCCCTGATTCGCGTGTCTGACGGTGAGTTTGCTCAAGCACAAATCAAACGAGTGTCTGCTAATGCAGTTTCAGTAACCTTTGGTTCTGCTCCTACCTCTAACGCATACAAACTTGTGATGGTCGCTGTTAACAAAGCAGCGTAATTAAGATTAAGGTTTGAAAAATATGGTTAACTGTGCTAATCATTTAGCCATATTTTTTTGTAAACAGGTAGTAATCTTATGTCAATTAGAGTTTTATCGAACCTAGATTTAAGTCAAAATACAATTCTCAACGTCTCCCAAGGGAATGATCCAAGCAACGTAGTAATAATCGCTAAATTGCAGGAAGAATTGAACAAAAAAGCTGATATTATTCACGATCATGAAATTGGAGACATAAATAATATTGAGTTTTATTTAACACACCAAACACTAGATGGAGGATTACTTTAGTCATGCCGAATACAATTCTTTTGAAGCGTGGTACGACCGCAAAAAATGATGTTTACACGGGTCAATCGGGAGAAATTACTGTTGACACAGATGTTAAAAATGTTCGCGTACACGATGGGACAACTCCAGGTGGGACAGCTTTAGCAAAAGCCACCCACGTTCACGCGATCGCAGATGTTTCTAACTTGACAGTTTCTTTAGCTGGTAAGGCTGATGCAATTCACTCTCACAGTGATGCAACAACGGGATTGTCAGGATTTTTATCTGCTTCCGATAAATCAAAAATTGATGGAATTGAAGCGAATGCTAACAATTACATTCACCCAACAGCAGATGGTAGTCTCCATGTCCCAGCGACAGGAACAGGTAATAACCTCAAGGTTCTAAAGGCTGGCGCAACAGCAGGATCAATTACCTGGGGAGATGTTGCATTTGCGGAAGTAGCAAGTAAGCCCACGACATTAGCTGGATATGGTATTACGAATGCTGCACCCTTAGCATCCCCCGCATTAACAGGAACTCCAACTGCCCCTACTGCTACTGCCGGGACAAATACAACTCAATTAGCAACAACGGCTTTTGTCCAAGCCGCGACTGACGCTGCTCGACAGGGATTGAATGTAAAAGATGCGACTAGAGTTGCTACAACTGCTAATTTAACTGCATCTTACGCTTCTCAGATTCTTACGAATACGGGAACCTTAGTTGCTCTCGTTTTGGATGGTGTAACTTTAGCTCTTAATGATCGAGTTTTAGTTAAAGATCAAACCACTGCTAGTCAGAATGGAATTTATACTGTAACAGCAGTGGGTTCAGGAGCGGTTGCTTGGACTTTGACTCGCGCTACTGACGCGAATTTAAGCAGTGAATTACCTACGGGAACTTTTGTTTTTGTCTCAGAAGGGACTACTAATGCAGATGCGGGATTTGTTTTAGCGACAAATGCTCCAATTACTCTTGATACCACCGCTTTAGCTTGGACTCAATTTAGTGGGGCCGGACAAATCACTGCGGGTACAGGTTTAACTAAGACCGGAAACTCAATTGATGTTGGTACAGCTTCCACGGGCCGAATTGTAGTTAATCCTGATAATATCGATCTAGCTACAACTGGGATTGTAGGAGGAACCTATCGCTCTTTAACTATTGATACCTATGGTCGAGCGACAGCAGGAACCAACCCCACGACATTAGCCGGATACGGGATTACCGATGCCGCACCATTGGCATCCCCCGCATTAACAGGAACTCCAACCGCCCCTACTGCCACTGTAGCGACAAATACGACTCAATTAGCAACAACGGCTTTTGTTCAATCAGCAGTAGGACAAATCACTGCGGGTACGGGTTTAACTAAGACCGGAAACTCAATTGATGTTGGTACGGCTTCCACGGGCCGAATTGTAATTAATGCTGACAATATTGATTTAGCAACAACTGGGATTGCAGGAGGAACCTATCGCTCTTTAACTATTGATACCTATGGTCGAGCGACGGCAGGAACCAACCCCACGACATTAGCTGGATATGGGATTACGGATGCTGCGCCATTGGCATCCC
>JBIPMB010000126.1:0-6363 GCA_044369355.1 Gammaproteobacteria bacterium
CGAGCTGAAAACTTTGATCGAAAAGTGGGCTTATTTTTTTAAACACGCAGAAGAAACCCAGGAAGGAGATTTGGAGCGCATTGTCGGTGGCGATACGGTGATAAAGCGTGCCTATGAAGCTTTAAACCGGTTTTCGTGGAGCCAAATTGAGCTTAATACCTATGAAGAAGCAGAAAAACGAGAGCTAGATGCTAAAGCCATATTAAAAAGTGCTAAAGCTGAAGCTAAAATTGAAGGCAAAATTGAAGGTATAGCACAAACGCTAGAAGCAATAAATCTTATCAAATCCGGAGAAAGTGACGTTAGCATTAGCGAAAAACTTGAACTCACACTAGATGTGATAGCAGAGCTCCGTAAACAAATAACAGCATAGAACGGCCGCCCGTTAAATCGGCTAAAAGAGTGTTTTCTTTGCCCATTACCGCACATAAAAAAACCATGTTTTTAGGTGTGATTATTATATTAATCACACCTATAAGAACATAATTTTTTAATGCGCGCCCCTATTCTTTAGGGCGCATTTTCTGGCGCAAGGCTTCTATCACTTCTAGAGAAAGGCCGAGTTTTTCATGGATGGCCGTATTACTTTCTCCGGCCTGGATCAGATCGGCTGCTTCTAAAGTCAGCGTTACACCCTTAGCTTCACCTTCAGCGAATTTATCATTCATCAACATTCTTTCAGTGCGGATGGCATCCCAATTTCGAGCATAAGCTTCAAGTTCTTCCGGCGTATAAGCGGCCTCTTCTGTTAAAGACAAGGCTTCCTTGATTTCCGGTACTGCTAATAAAGCCTCATCAACGGCTCTGGTGGTTTCGTCAATCTCAGTCATAAAACGCAACCACAATACAGCCAGCCGTTTATCAGGAATGCTTTTTGGGACTAGTTTTGGCAGCTCTAAAAGAACCAATTGAATATCATCAAAGGTCTTTGCACTATTTTTTCCGTGAACAAAGCGATAATGATGAAACCAATCTACCTCGTTAGAAAAGGCTTCTGCAACAAGGGCTAAACCATACACGGGATTTAAGCTCTCGTAATCTTCCGCTATTTTTAACTGACGGACATAAACCGATGCGATATTAAATAAGAATCGCTGCATAAAATGTTTTGACCAAGCCATCTGCATTTCCACTATAAAATGCCGTCCTTTTTGGTCATAACAACGTACATCTACGATGCTGCGTTTTTCTACCTTAGGTAAATCCGGTACATTTTCTGGAGACAAATACTCGAGACTTTCAATGAGGCCTCCTACTGGCAATGGCAAAACCGCATTTAAAAAGCTTTTGAGCAAAACAGGGTGTTTTCCAAAGACTTTTTTAAAGACTAAATCACTTTTGGGGTCTAGATAGCGTAGCATCAAAAACTCTCTTTTTTCATTAAATCGATTACACAATGGCTATTCTAGCATAAAGAATCGTTGATCTACAAGATAAATATTAACAATCGGACGATATAAACCGTTATAGCATAATTGCTCTATGTCTTTATAATGCATGAAAGGGGTGTTCCGATCAAAAGAATACCCTAATTTCTTTTATGTTGGGGTGTTATGAGCAGCCCCCCGGAAGTGCACGGTCAAAAAAAGATCTATTCGGCATACCCCCCTCCGATTTATCGGACATTTATTGAACATTTAGCTCTGGATCTGAACTATCCTTCCCCTCTTTTTTCATGTCGTTTATCATTTTTCATTTTATAACGTTAATTCTCTCTTATGATAGCAATATTTTTGAACAATAGTCACTATCCATAAGGCTGCTTATCAATGCTTTTGAACAAAAGTGCATAAATTCTGATTGTAAAATAACATGAAAACAGCGATCCATACTTAAATCTTGTTTAATGCACAATAAATATCCGGAAAATCGGGTTCTATACCTAGAACCAAGATCTGATTACTTTTTGACCGTGCACTTCCGGGGGGCTGCTCATAACACCCCATTTTCAAATGGGTATTTTGCCATGGATAGGGCAAAGTATTCAAGATAAGTGTAGTTATCGTGAATTTCAGCGGTTTATCATTATAAAATGACATGATTTACGTATGACGTAATCTCCTGTTATAATGCAAAAACAGCAACTCGTGGAGAAATTGAATGTCTAGAGTGGGGATTGATTACGGCAACGTTAAGCAGGCAGCACTGCAGCTGCTGGCTCAGGGCGAAGCACCCTCGGTGCAAAAAATACGAGAGATCTTAGGCACTGGCAGCCATACCACCATTGCCGGGCACTTAAAAATTTGGCGTGAGGATCATGCCCAGAAAGTCATTCGTCATTTGCCCGCCACTCTACCTCCAGAGCTTATCAGCGGTATGGAAATTTTGTGGCAGACCGCCATGGAAAAAGCCTGTGAACATTTAGCACAGCAAAAAAGTTCTCTCGATCAGGAAAAAGAAGTTCTGGCACAAACAAAACGAGAAGCAGAAAAGATAGTCGCTGAAATTAAAGAGCAAATGGCCATTTTAACGGGTAAATTTGAAACTCTGCAGTCTGAATGTCAGCAGAAAGAAATTGAATTGGCTTTAGCCGTTGAGCGCTTAGAAAAACAAAGTATTGACTTTGAAAATAAAAGCATGCAACATGAAGCGAGATTGCAGCGCGCTTACGCTGAAAAAGAAGCTATCATTGAAAAAAACAATGGTTTAGAAAAGCAAATTTTATCCTTGCAAGAAAAGAATCGCGAACAAGCCCAGAAAAACCAACAAGTATTGACTGAAGAGCGTGCGCGCCACGAACAATCTGAAAACCGCTGGTTAAAGTTGATTGATGCTGCGCGGCAAGAAAGTAAGGAGCTGCAAAAACGCACTGAAAAGTTATCTGAAGCCAATACCGCAGAGGTAAAAAGCTTAAATAAAATAGTCTCCGATTTACAGCAGCAGTTATTTGAAAAAGAACGCCGCATTAAAGAAGGTTTAGTCAGTCTAGAGAAGTTGAAACAAGAAATTTTGACTTTAAAAGCAGGTAAATTGCCAAAAAAGAGCAAAAAATGAATGTTAAATGATCAGGAATATTTTTATTTAATTACTTAAAGGATATGATAGTTTTTTACCTGACTCCCGGCCGGACCTCAGCTTGGGGAATAAAGCATATAACCTGTCAACTAACTCGAATTTTATCATCCTGGTTTAGGGCTCTCTCTATAGCCACAACCACTGCTTGTGCTTAGGCTGTTTTCCTCTATTTCCTTTGCTCTTTCTTCCCAGCGTTGAGCGGCTGCTTCATCCTTAGGCACACCATAGCCTTTTCTGAGCTGGTTGGCTAAGTTGCGCATGGCGCGTGGATGACCTTCCTCGGCGGATTGTTTTAATAAGTCATACGCCTTTACTGGATCGCGAGCACAGCCCCCGCGTCCTGCCAGAAAAAAGAATCCTAATGAGCTACGCGCACGGGTATGGCCTACATTCGCTCCTTTTTGATAAGCCTGTGCCGCTTCTTCATAGTGTTTAGCTTTTTCATATTCCTGTGCTTCGTCATAATATTGTCTACCCAAAGGTGGGGATAGTGGCGAGGAATAGATGGACCAGCAACAGAACTGCTCGAACTTTGAGATGAGCTGGATTCAGAATTGCTAGACTGCAACAACGGATGATTTCGCTCTGCGGCAGCTTTTCTATATTGCGCTGCTAATTCAGGATTAGGCGCTATTCCAAATCCTAAGGTGTATAATTGCGCTAACTTATAATTGGCATGAGCGTGGCCCCATGAGGCTGCTTTTTGATAATAGGAAATGGCTAGGTCTAGACTTTTTTCTACGCCCTCGCCGCTGTTGCAGCATTCAGCCAATTGATAAGCGGCGTCTCTATGGCCTTGCTCTGCCGCCATCCAGTAATATTTGGCCGCTTCGATTTTATCTTCGGCTACTCCTAAACCGTGTGCGTAACACCAAGCCACTAAAAATTGAGCCTCTGCATTATTTTGACCAAAGGGTGCGGCATAATGCTTTAATTCTTCAAAAACTCGGGCACAATGCTCTGCCCATTTATGCGCCGTACCCAAAGCAGTGCTTATGATTTCGCTGCCACCAGAGCTTAACCAATGCAAGCGCACAAAAGACAAAGGACAACCCTGACCTGCGGCATATTCAAAAGCAGGTGCAACTTGGTCGTAATCATATCGTCCCCATACCTCTAAGCCTGCTGTATGCCATTGCATTGCGAGCGCGATTACAGGCGCTATCGCTCGTTTCTGTAATTTTACTCTATACCGTGGTAAGCACTGTGCTTCATTGAATACCACCACTTCGGTATATTGAGATGTTTCGCCGGGTTGACAGGCATCATAAATAATCGTGTTGGGGTGGTCTTTAGAGCGCACCGGCGCAAAATGCGCATCGCATTGCGCTTGCCCACCTATAACGCCCTCTAATTGTGCTCTGTCTTTATAAATGACTGGATAGGCTTCGAAAAAAGAGACCCAATTTAATAACAAAACCGCCTGCTGACCGTGGTTAGCCGCATAAGCACGAAAGGAATATTCCGCTTCATGTGCCGAATAAATGCCTTTGCCAAAAAATCCTTCGTCTGTTCTAAAATTTGGGTCGTTGAAGATGCCATATCCTCCCGTAAAAATGTACTTTGCCACATTGTCGTTGGTACCGTGCCATAAAGGGAGTAATTTCACATTAGGACAAGAGGGGTCCATATAGGGTGATGCTAAGCTCTTGTAATAGTCTACGATGCTTTGTCTAAAAGCCAACTCATTGCCCTGACAACTATTGGCCCAGGTAGGCTTGTATTTTGCATTGTTAGAGCGCGTATTCAGAAGGCCCATATGATTTTTGAATAACCCTTCCAAATTAGGATTATAAACAATCTCCACAGAAGCAATATCATAGTGCTCTACGGGATGATGTTGATAGGCTAAAAGCACTTTTTGCACATCCATCGTCTCTGCCGGAATGAGGGTGAAAGTCTCCTCTGGCTCCAAGAGTTCCGGTTTTAAGGGCAGCGCAACCTTCCAGGCAGGTTGCAGTGGGACTTTAAAGGGGGATTTTTTCATCTATAAAACACCGCTTTTAAGGTTTAAAACTGGAAAAATTGCTGAAAAAGCCACTGGGTAATCCACTGACTGTAGGCGCTTCAGAAATAATGGCCAAATAATTGCTGGGAGCAAGCCCTTGAACGCCGCCAGCTTCACACAGCCACCAATTACCTTGTTGTTTTAACACAATGAGCTCATCGCCCTTTTCAAAAGACAATTGATTTGATTTTTTCGCTTGATAGCTGTGTTTGGCGCGAGAAATAATCAGCTCTTCGGGTGGCTCTGGCGGTAAATCATCTTCTGCTTCGTTATCAATTATGTTCAAGCTTGTAAAACTATTGGTAGAGGGCGGAGTAGGCGTTTTGGGAGTAGCCCACATGCCCATTATATTCGCGCCCTCTTTTTTGACTGCGGCACCTTTGCCTTTGTGGGGTGAGGGTATAAGCTGCGTGTCGCTCACGGGTTGAGCGCTGAGCCATTCTAATACTTGACCTGCAAGGGGTCGTTTCTCGGGCGCTTGAGCCCAACAGGCGGCCGTGGTTTCTTTCAAGACCGTGGGTGCCTCTGCGGGAATATCTTCACGATCTCCTTTGTTTACGGCAAATATAATTTGGCCGAGGTCTTTAGCGTCTTTATAAGGCAGTTGCCGCGACATGATTTCCCACACTACCATGGCAAAAGCATAGATATCGGAGGCAAAAGAATAGTTGGGTTTCAGACCGAAAATCTCCGGGGCCATCCAGTGAGTGGTTCCTTGAGGGCGTTGAGATTGTGCTTCTGGTTGAGGATGCGAAGCCTGGGTCATGCTGGTGAGTTTAATTTCGGTCAAGCCGAAATCGGCTAATTTAGCCACAGGAGGATTACCCTGCAGCAAGACATTCATGCTTTTCAAATCGCGGTGCAAAAATTTCTTGCCATGCAGGTAAAAAAGGCCCGTGGCGATATTGACGGCGATTTGATAGCGCAGCTGCCAAGACAGGGCTTTATCACTGTGTAGTAAGTCAAACAAAGAGCCTTCTCTCATAAATTCCATGACCAAGGCTTGTTCAGGAGCTAGTACTATACCAAAGAGTCTAACGATATTGGGGTGTTGCAATTGAACCATGAAAGCGGCTTCTTTCTTAAAGGAATCCTCTAGAGCGGGGCTGAGTTTACCGAGAATGAGTTTCTTAACGGCGACTTCAATGGCGGCACTCAACCATTTAGCGCGATAGATTTCGCCAAAGCCACCGGCAGCAATGAGTTCTTGCAATTGCACGTCTTGAGCGTTTAGGACCAGATGATTGGAGAGCGGTTGAGAATTTAGAGTGTCATCGCTGGTTTTTTTTGCTTGCTCTTCTTCATGCTTACGTTTTTGCTCTTCCCAAAGACGCCTTTCT
>JBIPMB010000128.1:0-6289 GCA_044369355.1 Gammaproteobacteria bacterium
TATTGTACGAAAAAATATTTTCCATTACCAGTGAAATTATATCGATTTCAATGAGTTAGAAGCTTATCTTTTTTCGCCGAGAATTGCTGTTAAGCTAGGCAGAGATCTCCACGAATTTAGAGAATCACAACGAACTCTAAAATTTCACTATACGGTTGTTACCTGCGGGGCTCGTCATTGCGAGCAAACGAGTAAGTAATCTATAATAAAAATCTGTGAACGATAAGTATATTCAAACACGGCGACTATCTTCCCATCTATCTATTTTATAGGCTTCACCCACAATTAATTTATTAAATAATTCTTTTGCAGTAAGCCCTACCTTTATTAAATCGTGTATTTCCGCGCTCATAAAGTCTAACTCTTTTGCTTTGCGTAATTGTTCTAAGGTAGCATCATAATAGTTGCCCACATTTAAGATGCCAAATTTCTTGCTGATGCGTCCTACGTGCATTTGACTCAACATATCAAAAAATTCGTCTAAGGAACCAATGCCGCCGGGTAATAAAATAAAAGAATCCGCCTTTTTACAAATAACTTGTTTACGTTCGCTCATAGATTTAACAGAAATTAACTCTGACAATGCGTCATGTGCTATTTCTCTGTCGATTAAAAACTCTGGCATGATGCCAACGATTTTACAATTATGCTGTATGGCTGTATCGGCAACTAAACCCATAACGCCTAATTTACCACCACCATAGATTATTTCAATATTATTCTGCGCCAATAGCTGCACAAGGTTGACTACTTCCTTTAGTAGGCTTGGATCGGAGCCACTGGCCGCACCACAAAATATTGTTACACTTTTCATTTTTAGTTTACTCTCTGTTTGTTTACTGCCAACCAAATCGGCGTATATAAAACTTTTTCATCACTTGAGTTAATATCATATAAGATAAGACAATCATCGGTAAAAACACAAAATACAACGGCGGTAAAGCCACGAATTTAAAATAATGGCCCCATGGCCCCATAGGTAATAAGATACCCGCGGCCATAATAATTAAGGTGGTGATCATCAATGGTGTGGCGGCACGACTTTGAATGAAAGGGATTTTCGGTGTGCGAATCATGTGTACGATCATCGTTTGTGTGAGCAACCCTACCACAAACCAACCGGATTGAAACAAAGCTTGTTTATGGAGGGTATTCGCACCAAAGACAAACCACATTAAAATAAAAGTAACGATATCAAACACTGAGCTCATCGGTCCAAAGAAAAGCATGAAACGGCCTATATTAGTGGGTTGCCAACGCTGTGGATTAGCAATCAATTCATCATCCACATTATCGAATGGAATCGCTATCTGTGAAATATCATATAAAAGATTCTGAGTTAATAATTGTAATGGTAACATGGGTAAGAAAGGAAGGAAAATAGATGCTATCAATACTGAAAACACATTGCCAAAATTCGAACTTGCCGCCATTCTGATATATTTTAACATATTACAAAAAGTACGCCGACCTTCTAATACGCCTTCTTCTAATACCATTAAACTCTTTTCTAAAAGAATAATATCTGCGGCTTCTTTGGCAATATCCACTGCAGTGTCTACTGAAATCCCCAGATCGGCAGCGCGTAATGCTGCTGCGTCGTTAATGCCATCGCCCAAGAAACCTACCACATGGCCATTACTTTTTAACATGCGAATGATGCGCTCTTTGTGGGTGGGTGTTAATTTAGCAAATACATTATTCTTCTCCACTAAAAGACTCAACTCAGCATCGCTAAGTTGTTCTATCTCATTGCCCAGCACTATCCCCTGCTGCTCTAAGCCAACTTCACGGCAGATCTTGGCGGTAACCCGCCCATTGTCACCCGTTAATACTTTTACGTTAATGCCGTGTTCAGCCAAGGCTTTTAACGCAGGTGCTGTGGAATCTTTAGGCGGATCCAGAAAAGCAACGTAACCCATCAAGGTTAATGCGCATTCATCGGCTACGCCATAGACTTCTTTATTTGGCGGCAATTCCTTAGACGCAACGGCAACCACCCGTAAACCTTCTTCGTTTAAATCGCCTGTAATGGCGTGTATTTGTTGTAGAAGCTCTGGCGTCAACGGTATAGTAGCCCCCTCCTTATGCACTTGCGTACAAACCGACAGAATTTCGTCTACGGCACCTTTACAAATCAATTCATGGTGATCTTCACGTTCTGCTACCACCACCGACATACGTCTACGGGTAAAGTCGAAAGGAATCTCATCTACTTTGCGATAATTTCGCGCAGGATTTAAGGCTTTGTTTAAGTCGGCTTGTTCCAATACAGCAACATCCAGTAGATTTTTTAATCCCGTTTGATAATAACTATTCAGATAAGCCATCTCCAATACTTCATCTGAATCTAGACCCCAAACGTCTATATGACGTGATAAGAAAACTTTGTCTTGTGTCAGTGTGCCCGTCTTATCGGTACACAACACATCCATGGCGCCAAAATTTTGCATGGCATCTAGCCTTTTTACAATAACTTTCTTACGCGATAAAATCACTGCCCCTTTAGCCAGCGTTGAAGTGACAATCATTGGTAACATTTCAGGCGTTAAACCAACCGCAACAGATAAAGCAAATAGAGTGGCTTGTAACCAATTCCCTTTAGTAAAACCATTGATAAAAAGCACAAAGGGTACCATCACAAACATAAAGCGGATCAATAACCAACTCACCTTATTAACACCCGTCTGAAATGCCGTTGGTGTGCGATCATTGGCAATAACTCTAGTCGCTAAAGCACCAAAATAAGTATGATTTCCAGTTGAGATCACTAAAGCTCTCGCTGAACCCGATACCACGTTCGTTCCCATGAATAAAATATTATCTAGGTCGAAAGAATTTCCGATATCACATTTATGCAATTCAACAAATTTTTCTACTGGCATAGATTCACCCGTCATGGCTGACTGTGCCACGAACAGATCCTTGGCGCTCAATACACGACAATCGGCGGGAATCATATCTCCTGCAGACAATAAGACTATATCGCCAGGTACCAATAATTTAATGGGTATTTCAACAAAATGACTTAGCCCTCCGGGCAAGCTATGCTGTAAGTCAGTCGGTTCATCCGGACTGTTACAACGCAGAACCGTTGCCGTGTTACTCACCATTGCCTTCAGTGCATCAGCAGCCTTATTGGATTTAAGTTCTTGCCAAAATCGTAAAAAGGTCGACAATAACACCATCGCAAAAATAACCATGGCACCACTGATATCGCGAGTCACATAAGAAATAATTGCTAATAAAGTTAATAACAAATTAAAAGGATTGGTATAACAATGCCATAAATGCGACCACCATGGCAGCGGTTTTTCATGTTCAACTTCGTTTAAACCTACTCGGTCACGAACAATCTCAACTTGAGCTTCCGTTAAACCTTCTATGTTTGCATCTAATGTTTTAAGCAGGCTATCCGCTTCGCTTTGCGCTGCTGTCAAAATTGCTTTTGATAAGGTATCGGGCACTTCGCGACTAATGCCGGTACGGGTCATCGTATCTAATAACGTATGGTGTCTAAAGTGTCGCGCAATGTGTCGATTGTATAGGAAGTTTGCAAAAAACTCTTTTAAGGGTTTAAAATTCACAGCGCATTTCCTTATTCAAGTACTTCCTTGACGAACGGGATGGTTAAGCGTTTTTTTTCTGCCAAAGAAGCGCTGTCTAATTTCTCCAATAATAACAATAGCGCACCCAGATCGCGTTGATAATGATTTAATAAAAAGTGGATCACTTCATCGCTGACTATCATGCCGCGTTCTTTAGCACGTAATTGTAGTACTACCGTTCTTTCTTCTTCGCTTAATAATTCAATATGAAATACTTCTCCCCAACTTAAGCGTGATTGCAGATCGGCTAAAGTGCAATTTAAACCTCGTACGGAAGATTTGGCAGTGCACACCCAAATAGTATGGTTATCGCGAATGCGGTTGTACGCATCAAACAAAGCTTCTTCCCAAAGTGTTTGCCCTATCACAGCATCAATATCATCTAAGCATAATATATCGACTTGTTCTACATTTGCCAATATTTCTGGCGTGTATAAACTCGCATCTTTTAAAGGAACATACATGGTAGTTTTTTGCTGTTGGCTTGCTGTTTCACACAGAGCATGTAATAAATGAGTCAAACCACAACCATGGCTCCCCCATAAGTAGACGCTATTTTTTTGAGTTAACAGGGCTTGTTCTAAGTAGTCCACGACATTTTGATTTTGTCCGCCATAAAAATTGGCAAAGGTCATGTGCGCGGGAGGCTGTAGACCTTTTAAAAGCAGCTGAGTCACACTGGATCCTTAGTATAAAGATTGCTTTGTATATATCGATCACGTAAATAACGCACAAAGACCATAATCACCGCCGCCGCTGGCAAGGCCAGTAATATACCAAAGAAGCCAAATAAACTCCCGCCTGCCAATATGGCAAAAATAACGGCCACCGGATGCAAGTGGATCCTATCGCCTACTAAATAAGGCGTTAACAAAGCTCCTTCTATACTTTGAGCAATAACGAATACTATTACCACATATAGCAAGTGCAGCCAATCATGAAATTGAAAAAATGCTGCAATTAAAGCGCTGATGATACCGACGATAAAACCCAAATAAGGCACTATACTCAATATGCCTGCAATCACACCAATCAATAATGCCCAACTGATTTGAGCTATAGATAAACCTACGCTATATAATATCCCTAAGCCTATCATAACCAATAGTTGACCGCGCAAAAAGCCACTTAAGACATCATTGCATTCTTTTAATAAGCGCACCGTGATAGGTTCTATACGGCGTGGGATTAATGAATGGATAGCCTGCAATATGCGATTCCAATCACGTAGTAAATAAAATAAAACGACGGGTACCAATAGTAAACTGGTTAAAAACCCCACGACTGCTAAACTTGAACCGGCAAATGTTTTGCACTGTACCTTGCCATCCGTTTTGCTCGAAATCTAGAGTTAAATTAAAATGCAATGCCATCCACGGTAACACATCTTGCTTTATGCGCATAATGATACTAGGCAATGCTTGCACTAAATTAATCACTTGTTGCTCTAAGGCAGGAATGAGGAAAATTAAACTCAAAATAAATAAGCCCAATAAAACCAAAAAGACGATGACTACACTGACGGTTCGATTCAGGTGTAATTTTTGTAAAAAAACAACCCAGGAATTGGTTAAATAGGCCAAGATAGTTGCCACTAAAAAAGGCGTTAATATGGCAGAGATTTTATAAACAAAAACACCTAAAACCGCTAAAGCAAATAGAATCATCCATTTCTTAGTGTCACTCACGATAATTACTCTCCCCTATTATCTACAGGTAGCGAAAAGTCCATATGAAACGCATAGTTACCGCTCATCGGAATCTTCTTTTCGACTAAATGCGCGCCAGCCCCAGACCCAAATATAGTGGATCATACTGGTGGCGGTGGTGAATAAAACCGCGTAGATTAGTACATCGATCCAGATGTCTGTAAATAAACCATAACTATGATTTGCTAATACCACCGTCACCAAAATAATTTGTAAACAAGTATTGGCCTTGCTAATCAAACTGGGTTTAAAATCATATTGGCCTATTAAAAAGTGATAGCACATGCCGCCAGTAACAATGACTACATCGCGCGTTAACACTATAGCCAATAACCAAACGGGTAGTATGTTCAAATAAGTTAAGGCTAAATAACTGCTGACCATCAAGAATTTATCGGCCAAAGGATCGACCATAGCTCCCCAACGACTGATCCACTGAAAACGGCGCGCTAAATAACCATCAATGGCATCCGTTAAACCGGCAAATAAAAATAGAAAAAGCGCTAGTTTATAATTTCCCATGAGCATGCCTACGACTATAGGCCCTACTAAGATCAAGCGAAAGATAGTAATAATATTAGGGATATATGCTGGATTCATAGTACCCACTGATAAATTAAAGCATCACTTTTTATACTTTGATCGTCGGTCGTTTGAGTTTTCACTAAAGACGTTACATTATCTGCAATAGCTTGTTGTAAAGCAGTGCTACCACCTTGCGCATTGATATTTAAAATTACTTTATCAGGCGATAATTCTACTACTTCTATGTCTTGCACCGGCGCTAATTGCTGTAAATTATTTTTTAAGCCATCCATCGCCGATAAATCGCTTATACCATACACAACGACTTCTACTAGGCTCACCGGTAAAGGCGCTTGTAGCGCAGGAGCAACATTGAGTGTCCCTTGTGTCATCACCGAAGACAATTGATTCATACCTCCTTGCAAAGCAGTCATTGCATCATTGCCA
>JBIPMB010000217.1:0-2913 GCA_044369355.1 Gammaproteobacteria bacterium
ATTTATAATTCACAGAGTCTCTTACATCTTCGGATCAAATTCCTCATTTGCCTCTTTATCCAGGCCAAATGCGGCATGCAATGCCCGTACGCCCAGTTCCAGATATTTTTCATCTACTATAACGGATATTTTGATTTCCGAAGTGGCGATAAGCTGAATATTGATCCCCGCATCGCCTAGAACTTCGAACATTTTTTGAGCAACGCCGGAATGAGAACGCATCCCCACCCCCACTAAAGAAATCTTGGCTATTTTAGCATCGCTAGTAATGCCTTTTGCACCCAACGTTTTTGCCACCTGTTCTAATATGCCCACCGCTTTTTGATAATCCTCACGCCCAACCGTAAAAGATAAATCGGTTAAATCATTATTGATCTTGTTCTGCACTATCATGTCTACATCGATATTGCCAGCCCCTATAGGACCCAATATTTTAGCGGCAATACCCGCTTGATCGGGCACACCAATGATCGACAATTTCGCCTCACTGCGATTAAAAGCAATTCCAGACACCAATGGATGTTCCATAGCAACTTCCTCATAAGTTATTAAAGTTCCAGGGCCATCGTGAAAACTAGACAATACTCGCAATGGCACTTTATATTTACCGATTAATTCAACTGAGCGTTTTTGTAATACCTTGGCACCTAAACTAGCTAGCTCTAACATTTCTTCAAAGGTAATATGAGTTAACTGCCTGGCTTCAGGAACTATACGCGGATCGGCAGTATAAACGCCATCTACATCGGTATAAATCTGGCATTCATCTGCAACTAAACTTGCCGCCAAGGCCACTGCAGTCGTATCTGAACCACCGCGCCCTAAGGTGGTAATATTGCCATAGCTATCCACCCCCTGAAAACCTGCCACAATGGGGATAATGCCTTCTTGTAAAGCTTGTTTTAAGGTATGTGGTTCGATGCGTTCGATGCGCGCCTTCATACATTTATTTTCAGTAAAAATTTGAGCTTGTGCACCGGTATAAGAACGCGCGGGAAAACCTTGCGCGCTTAAACACATCGCTAATAGCGCCATAGACACCATCTCACCGGTAGACACCACTACAGAATATTCACGCGGATCTGGATTATCCACTAAAGATTCTATTAAGCCAACCAAACGATTTGTTTCACCGCTCATCGCTGAAACGACTACGACTACATCGTGTCCATTTTGCCGCGTTTCTATGATTTTTTGTGCCACATGGTGAATACGATCTAAGCTGCCTACCGAAGTTCCACCATATTTTTGTACTAATAAACTCATGTAACTGCTCACCTCACCTTTTTTGCGGTACCTGTAGACAGAGCGTGGTTACACTCCGACTCTACACTGGATTGTCTATATCAATAAAATGATGTTTTAATTCGAAGCGTTGTGCTAAATGTTCGCCTAATGCCATCACGCCATAACGCTCCGTTGCATGATGCCCACAAGCAAAATAATGCACTCCCGTTTCACGCGCACTGTGTACAGTGCGTTCTGAAATTTCACCGCTTAAAAAAGCATCCACACCTAAATCTGCAGCAATATCGATGCTGTCTTGTGCCGCTCCGGTGCACCAAGCCACCGTAGAAATCGACGATGATTTGCCCGCAATATGCAGCGGTTTTTGACCTAATCTATCATGCAAAAGATGTGCCAATGCCGTTGGAGTACAAGGGGTATCGAAGCGCCCATGAAAAACCAAACTGCCTGAGGCTACAGGCCCTAAACACGCTATATTTAAAAGCTGCGCTAAACGCACATTATTACCTAATTCTTCATGCGCATCTAAAGGCAAATGATAGGCCAATAAATTCATATCTTCTTTTAACAATAAAGCCAAACGCCGTTTCATCATACCCGTAATCACCGGATTAGCACCGCGCCAAAAATAACCGTGATGCACTAAAATCAAATCTGCTTTATGCTCTTTTGCGGCTTCCAATAAGGCCAGACTGGCGCTGACACCGGACACAATATTGCGAATTGTCTCGCGCCCTTCCACCTGCAAACCATTAGGGCAATAATCGTTAAAAGGTCGCGTCAGTAACAATTCATTGCAATAACTCACTAAGATTTGCCGCGACACCCCCATATGAAAAATCATAGTGATAGTTATCCTCTTAGCTGTTATCTCGATAGATTTTAGCGCCTAGCTGCGACAATTTTTCTTCGATGACTTCATAGCCTCTATCAATATGGTAAATACGCTCTATAACCGTTTCACCTTCTGCGACTAAACCCGCTAGCACTAAGCTGGCTGAAGCGCGTAGATCCGTGGCCATCACTGGCGCACCTGTTAATTGTTCTTTACCCGTAATAATAGCGGTATTGCCCTCTAACACAATTTGTGCGCCCATGCGCTGCATTTCTTGCACATGTAAAAAACGGTTTTCAAAAATGGTTTCCACCACATGGCCAACGCCTTCAGCAATGGTATTTAAGGCAATCATTTGTGCTTGCATGTCGGTAGGAAACCCAGGATAAGGTGCGGTGCTTAAACGAATGGCCTTAGGGCGTTTACCCTTCATATCCAAACTAATCGTGTTATCATCCATTTGAATCTCGGCACCCGCTTCCGTTAGCTTATGAATAATTTGTAACATCGTTGTAGGCGCCACTTGCTTTAATTTGATTTTACCGCGCGTGATCGCCGCAGCAGTTAAAAACGTGCCTGCTTCAATTCTATCCGGCATCACCGCATATTGTCCGCCACCCAATTCTTTGACTCCAGTAATCACAATGGTATCGGTACCGGCACCACTAATTTTAGCACCTAAGGTATTTAAATAGTTAGCTAAATCGACTACTTCTGGTTCACGTGCTGCATGGTGTAAAGTGGTTACACCCTTAGCCAAAGCCGCTGCCATCATTAAGTTTTCAGTGCCGGTTACCGTTACTGTATCAAAAGAAATATCAGCACCACGT
>JBIPMB010000197.1:0-3345 GCA_044369355.1 Gammaproteobacteria bacterium
AACCATGGGGCGCTTTAGCATTAATATAGCCGTTGTCTATAGTGATTTTAGCACCTAATTTTTCCATACCTTTTAAGTGTAAATCCACAGGCCGTGCGCCTATAGCACAACCCCCAGGAAAAGATACGCGTGCAGAGCCAAAACGTGTTAATAAAGGCCCTAAAACTAAGATAGAAGCGCGCATGGTTTTAACTAAGTCATAGGGAGCTTCAAAGCGCTGAATGTCTTCAGCATATACTTCTACACCCATTTGATCATCTAAAACAAAGCGTACTCCCATACCACCCGTAAGTTCCATCATGGTAGTAATATCGCGTAAATGCGGCATATTGGTAATTTTAACTGGCTCGGTGGCTAATAATGATCCGGCTAAAATGGGCAATGCCGCATTCTTAGCCCCAGATATACGCACTTCCCCTTGCAAAATATGGCCACCTTGAATGATTAATTTATCCATTTTTTAAATATTTTCCTGTGGTAAGTTTAAGATTTTATCCACCCGTGTCAAAGCAGCAATACGCGCTAATTGCGGGGGCACGGAACAAAATTGCAACACGATTCCTTTTTTCTTGGCTTTCTTAAAGCAATTTATGAGTAAAGCCATACCTGCACTATTGATATGAGTGACCTGAGACATATCCAATGACAATGCAGATTGTTTTGTATGCAAATAATGATCGAATTGCGTCGCCAAAGACGGAGCATTGTCATAATCTACAGCACCGACTAGACGCAATTGGCCTTCAGCGGCCGAGATTAATTGTGCTTTACTCATTTTTGTCATTACCCCTCCCATCTACACGTATAAGTGGTTATACTCACAGCAGTTGATTTTTAGGGTAGGCGCCTAGTCCTCGAGCCCCAGGAATGTAGTACCCTACATGACTGGGGCGAGATGGGCGAAGGCAACACCCCCTAAAATTCAAATGCGAAGAGTATATCATTTTTTTAACTTAGCGTTGTGCTGATTAAGAGCGGCCAATAATTGGTCCATACCGCCTTGGCTCAACTGATTGGCAAATTGCGAGCGAAAACTTTGGATAAGGCTAACACCATCTACGGTAATATCGTAGACTTTCCATGCATCGCCCTGCTGTAGTAACCGATAGTTAACAGGGATTGGCGGTCCGCCATCTTGTAAAATTTCACTTTTAACTTGCACTCGCCCGTCATTCATATCCCCGGGACGCAAAGGAAAAAATTTAACCGTTTCATTTGTATAAGCTGAAAAGGCACTGGCATAGGTACGGATCATGAGAGTGGTAAAAGCATTGGTAAACTCTGCTCGTTGTTGGTCAGTGGCCTTATTCCAGCCATCACGTCCTAAAGCTAATTTGGCCATTAATTCCACATTGACCTGTGGTAGCAAAATGTTTCGAGCTAGGCCTTCTACCATTGAGGGATTGCCTTTAATGGCGGCTTTATTGCTTTTTAACGCCGTAATCATCTGATCCGCTGTTTGGCTTAATTGAGCCACCGGATCACTTGCAGCTAGGAGCACCCCCAAAAAGCACAGCCCTAAAAAAGTAATAAAACCACACTGTATCCGTTTTGATATTGTCATTTCCCACCCCATTGATTGAACCTACAAATATGCACCATAGTATGGCATAATTAAACCATAAAGTCATTATAGCTCCTTTATAAAATTTTCATATAGCAACAGCCCCAATATATTAAAGAAGGGCCATTTTTATTCCTAAAAGGGGGCTTTTTGGCTTGATTTTTTGGTATATTTACTTCTATACTGTTCGTTTAAAGGTCAGTCACTCAAAACGTCATATTTGGAAAGGCAAAAAATATAGATGAAAACGTTGAAATCAAGTAGGGAGATATCGATATGTTTCAAGTAGACAGAGTAGCTGCTGTTGTACGCCCCACAGAAAAAATGATGAATTTCTTAAAAAAACAATCTGGATATCGAGAAACCAGTGGTGTAGGCCCACAAAAAGATTGCACCATATTGCTAATCCCTCAATTCGAAGGCCCAGGCCAAGCCACTGCCTACATCAAGGGCATGGCACAAGCTATTTTCGAAGGCGAGCTGGCCTCCTGGGATATAGACTCTAGCCTATGGCCTAAAGATCGCAGTTACGTCACCTTCAGTCAGTGGTTTTCTGTAGAATACCATTCCTTAATTTATGATTTGGTTTTACTCGAAGCACATTTAGCAGAAATGGGTTAATTCCATGCGCCTAAACTTTAAGGTACTCGTAGATGGATGAGTAAGTACGAAATGGGTTAACGATTACGTAATTCCTTACGTAAAATCTTACCCACCGCGTTCTTGGGCAATTCATCACAAAACTCGATCACGTGGGGTCGTTTATAACCCGTCAAATTCTTCTTACAATGCTCTATTACACTTTCTACCGTTAAATTCGGATCTTTCTTCACGATAAAGGCTTTCACCTGTTCACCACTTCTGTCGCTAGGAATACCAATTACACCACTTTCTAAAATACCCGGATGCATCGCCAGAACCGCTTCAATCTCATTGGGATAAACATTAAAACCCGACACTAAAATCACATCTTTGCTGCGATCCAATATATAAAGTTGTCCTTCTTCATCTATTTTGCCAATATCACCCGTGCGCAACCACCCTTCCGGCCAAAAAATCAGGCGTGTCTCAGGTTCATTGTACCAATAACCCCGCATCACTTGCGGGCCGCGTACGCATACCTCCCCTGCAGTCCCTAAAGACAATTCCTCACCCTTATCATCGCGTATAGATATTTCGGTTGAAGGTATGGGTAAACCCACAGAAGTATTATAGGCTTTAGCTGTAAACGGTGTAATTGTCACCACGGGTGATGTTTCTGTTAAACCATACCCCGCTAATAAGGGAATTCCCGTTTTAGCCGCCCAACGTTTTGCTACTTCTTCCTGTATGGCCGTACCGCCCCCTAAAGAGAATAGCAAAGATGAAAAATCAATTTTTTCAAATCCGGGCGTGCTGAGCAATGCATTATATAAGCTGTTAACTCCCGTGATGGCGTGAAATTTTTCTTTTTGCAGTCGTTTAACAAAACCTTTAAAATTTCTAGGGTTTAAAATTAGCAAGTTTATTCCACCTAAATACATAAGCATTAAACCATTCGCGAGTAATGAAAAAATATGATACAGCGGTATTGCGGTAACGACGGTCATTTGAGTTTTAAAACCAAGTTTATCTAAAGCGGGTTGTACCCAAGCCTTTACCTGCAATAGGTTGGATATTAGATTAAAATGAGTCAGCTCAGCACCTTTGGCAATACCGGTGGTTCCGCCCGTATATTGTAAAAAAGCCACATCGTATTTATCGATGTTAACTTTATCCAAGGTTTTATCTTTTCCATAGGC
>JBIPMB010000062.1:0-10956 GCA_044369355.1 Gammaproteobacteria bacterium
GTCAAAAATAGTCAATTTATATGACTTAATAAGGGATATTGTACGAAAAAATATTTTCCATTACCAGTGAAATTATATCGATTTCAATGAGTTAGAAGCTTATCTTTTTTCGCCGAGAATTGCTGGAATCACACGCTCAATCATTGCTCAGCCATGCTGTTTTTGTTAAACTTTACGCAATCTAAAAGGAGGTTCTTGTATGTCATCAGATGTTAATCAACTCAACCTATCCGCAGAGCCTTATAATGACACCTTTAATTTTAAAAAATCCATACTTATTTGCAGTGTCCCAATTTTATTTTTCTTTATAGAGTCATTGAGAGCGAATAGCTTTGCTTCATTAGCATTAATTATAATGCACCACTTTAATATCGATGCTTATCTATACGCTAAAATATCCTCTGCGTATCTTTGGGGCAATATTCTATTTCTGATACCATTTGGGGTCTTATTAGATAGATTTTCATCAAAATCTATTCTTTTCACAGCAGTACTCATTTGTATTAGTTCAAACGTTGCTTTAGGGCTTTCTAGAAATTATCAGCAGATGTTGATTTTTTCATTTATTGCGGGTGTGGGTGCTTCCGCTGGTTTTATTTTAGCGGCAAAGCTTATTAAAGAATGGTTTCCACCGCGATACCTAGCATTCATGGTTGGAATTTTAGTCAGTGCAGCAATGGTGGGAGGAATTTTAGCACAAACACCAGTATTATATTTCATTCAACATTATTCATGGCGCATGCTATTTTTTGTGTTAGCTTCATTCGAAATATTAATACTTATACTGTCGTTGATATTTATAGAAGATAGTAAAAACCCCCAAATTAAGCAGCCTACTAAACAGTCAATATTTCAGACGATAAAAAATTTATGGTATACAATTAAGTGTCCAGTCAATTGGATTGGCGGGTTATTTGCTTCGCTGATGAATTTGCCAGTTACATTGATAGGGGCACTATGGGGACAGCCTTATCTACAAACAGTAGATCATTTGTCTGCAGCTACATCTAGCTTTATTGTTTCTTTAATGTTTATAGGTGTTATTATTGGATCACCATTGGTCGGTTCACTCTCTGATAAATTCCAATCTAGAAAATTATTTATGATATTGGGTGCTATTGTTTCACTAATTCTTAGTTTAAGTATTGTTTATATAACCATAAAGTCAACAATTATTCTGACAATAATTTTCTTGCTATTGGGTTTAGCTTCAAGTGTCCAATCTCTAGGCTACACAGTGGTAAGCGAAAATAATCCGCTGCATAGGATCGGTGTTGCAATGAGCTTTACCGGGATGATCGTTATGTGCGGAGGTGCATTATTACAGCCTTACATGGGTAGGTTGTTAGACCAAAATAGACTAGGGGCAGCCGAAAATGTACTCCAATATGGTGCTGTAGATTTCCAGCATGCCTTTACAGTGCTCCCCATTTCTTTTACAATAGCGCTGCTTTTAGTCTTGGCGCTTTGGGCCAAAGACAAACGAGTGCGATGGTTAGGCGAGTATAGGTAAATACTCGCGATCAAAAATAAAAACGAACTAAAAAATTTGGAGGGATGATTAATGTATATACTAGGAATTGGCGATGTGACTCATGATACCTCTGTTTGCTTGATGAGAAATAATGAAATACTAGCTGCCATTGAACTAGAACGATTAACTAAGATTAAGCATAATCTGCAATTAAATAGTAGCTTATATACAATTATAGAACAAGGTAAAAATATACAAAATGTTTTAAAAAAATGGACTGTTGTGTATCGCGAGAATCAATTGAACACAGCAATCGATTATTGTTTAGAAGTTGCAAATATTTCTGCTAAAGATATCTCAACAACGGTTGTTTCAACACTGTACAATAACCCGGTTTACAAAGAAAAATCTATTCTTGTTGAACATCATTTAGCGCATAGTGCTAGCACCTATTATCCCTCTAATTTTGAAAGATCCGCAATATTAGTGATGGATGGCTATGGTTATTTAGATAAAAACGGATCTTCGATCTCAACCTTTTTTGCGGAAGGAGATAATAATACCATTAGAAGGCTAGACGCAATTATCGGCCAACATGATCATACCACAGCAGAGTTGAAACAAGGGGCATGTGACTCGCATCTGGTGTTTACCAATTCATTAGGGGTATTCTATCAAAACGTTAGCATGCTTCTAGGAATGGGCTATTGTGGCGAAGGGAAAACGATGGGGCTTGCCTCTTATGGACAAGCCAATCCAGAGCTAAATAAAATTCGAGAACATGTTACTTTTTTAAGTAATGGCAAGCTTGAACTTGATAATAGGGGGCTATTTCTGCTTGTTAAAGACTTGTTGGATCGCGCAGAGGGCCGTTTAACGGACAGTGAATTATTCCATTATAAAGCAGATATAGCGTATGCGCATCAGAAACTATTAGAGGAAATGGTGTTATACCTATGCAATTATTTATATAAAATTTCCCCGTCTGAAAATCTATGTTTAGCCGGCGGCGTGGCTTTAAATAGCGTTGCCAATTATAAAATATTACAAAAAACACCTTTTAAAAATATTTTTATTCAACCCGCAGCGGGAGACGCTGGTATCGCTATAGGAGCCGCTTTGTACGGCGCCCATGCAATTAACAACTTGCCGCGTTCAAATTTAAATACTAAGAAATTATTTTCACCTTTTCTCGGTAAAAGCTATAAAAATACAGAAGCTTGTACACTACAAAAAAATAGGATTAAACAATATCGTGTAAATGTGACAGAAGAAGATCTATATACTGAAATTGCCAAGCAAATCAGTAATAAAAAAATTATAGGCTGGTTTAATGGCCGGAGCGAAATAGGACCTCGTGCTTTAGGTGCAAGAAGTATTTTAGCCGATCCCCGTGAGGAACGGATGAAAGATGTGCTAAACCAAAAAGTTAAACATCGTGAAAATTTCAGACCTTTTGCGCCCGCCATCCTTGAAGAGGAAGTAGGCCGTTACTTTGAAAATATTAGTATTGCACCTTATATGTTGCTGATTGCCAATGTAAAAGAAAATGCGAAAGATGAGATACCTGCTACCATTCACGTAGATAATACCGCCAGAGTGCAAACCGTTAATGCTGAAATGAACCCTGATTTTTATAGTCTGATCCATGCATTCTACCTCCTAACCGGGGTTCCTGTGATACTGAATACATCCTTTAATCTTGCCGGCAAACCTATCGTTGAGACTCCAGGAGACGCGATTGATTGTTTTTTAACAATGTCTCTAGATGGTCTGTATCTAGATGGTGATTTTTATCTTAAATCAGAACAATAGTAAACTACTTCATACGAATTTGCACGCACCCTTTAGCCAAGGGACTCGCATGTGCAAACTTTCTACCGCGTTTAGCACCCCGTACTTCAATAAGCGCCTTATCTTTTGAGGGTAAGTATTTGCTGTTGTGAATGTCATCATGGCGCGCTGTATCGGGATGATAAAAGTCAAATTGAACATTGTTAACGACCCATTCCATTAAAGAATCAGCAACTTTTAACCTGCCTTCCAATGCAAGCTCAACAAAAGACTCTAGCAGCATCTTAATCTCACGTGTTTCACTTAATGTGTTTTTGAATTTGTAGACTGGTTCTATCTGTGTTTGTACCTGCAATGAATAGTATATGGGCTCATTGCTTTGGAATGGTATAAAATAATCCAATGCCATTATGGTGGGGATATAATGTTTAAGTCCATAGGTATTTAAATAAATTTTTTGTAGTGTGGTTGCGGGTGCGGCAAAATCTGTTTTCACTATGGGTCTAAAACCAGGTGCGGCACCTATACTAATGGCAATAATTTGTTTTAAAATATGGATTAAATGCTGATTTACTTTAATCCCTTTTGTCTCCAGTTCCTGGCTAAACAGCAGCCAAATTCTATCAAAAGTTGTTTTGTTACGATTATAGGCCGATAATTGCCATGCTTTATTTAACAAATAATTATGAAATCTTAACCAGCCTATATCCTTGTTATTTTGAGTAAGCCAGTCTTTGCCTACAAAAATAATTTCATTAACCCATGCTTGTTTGAAATTTTGGCTTTGAATAATTTGCGTGAAGACTTGATGATGATCGTAGAGGGTACTGGGGGCTGAACGTTTGACCCCATAATGTTTCTTCAGTTGCTCATGCGGTACTCGTTGCGAAATACTGGGCAGCATAAAGATAGTTCGCGCACCGGCAGTAACATCCCAGATTTGTTTTGGAAAATAGGAAGCTTTCTCTTCTAAGGATTCCCATAAACCTAGAATAGCACCCGATTTAAAAAAAGCTAAGGGGATCACCCGCTCATCTGTCTCTGAAAAAACTTCATTGCTGCCAGCCGTTATGATACCTAGGGGCAGATTACTGTAGCTAAGTTGCTCTTTGATTTCTTCGGAAAGGGTGGCGGAATGAATAGGATGTGAGATACCATCTTTATCCGTAAGATGCAAAATTCCCCCTTTTAAAACCTTGTCACCGTAATTATAACGTACCCTGATAAAGGAGTGCCGAACTTGCCAATTATCTATAATGTCGGCCAATTCAGGCTCGGCAGCTTTTACCGATTTTCGAGCTTCCTCCCAGTTAATTATCTCTATATCGGAACTATTTTTCATTAAACGTGGCCTTTTCTTATGAAAAATAAGCAAATTATAGCATATAACCCATGATTTAGCCGCTTTTTTATTAAAATAAAACAAAAATAAAATATATTTAAATCAATAGGTTAGGAAAAGATATGAAATTCAATACCTTTATTATCCGCAAGTAAAATCAAAAATTTATCTTTGAATAATCGTTATTTATCAATAAGTTAAACTTATTTACGTAAAATATTATGTCTAATTTATATGATATTTTACTACATATTGCTATGGTATAACTTTTTCAAGAAATGCGCTTTAATTACGAGGTAAGAATAAATGTGTAATTATCGATATTACAAAAGATCAAATGATTTAAAAGAATCATGTGAATGTTATTAATTTTTTAAGGAGGAAAATATATGAACATAGATATAGATGCAGTAGAAGAGCTGTGCTTAACTAACTATACCGCCATTTCAATACTAGAGCGTTTAGGCATCAGCCCAAGCCTAGAACAAATTAACCTCATGGAATCTGTGCTATTGATGGCAACCTATCCCAAGAAAGTAAAGCCTGCAACCATCAAACAGTGTGTGGGTGAGGATAGCCTTGCTTATCTTTTCTTACATTTAAGAAATCAAGACTTGCGTCAATAGAAAGCGATAGGGAAATACACATTATGATCATTAAAATAATTCAACTGATTTTTTGCCCTATCCCAGGGCCCAATAATACCTTTTCACATTTTATAAGCAACCGAGTTCTGAGCGGCGCATTTAAAAGATTTAGCAACGCTGTTTTTGCTAGGAGTTTAGTGCGTTATTTTTTATTTCTTACAAAGAAGGAGATATAGTATGTTGATATTAAGTAGACGAGTTGGCGAAACAATCATGATTGGTGACAATGTTACCGTAACGGTTTTAGGGGTTCATGGCAGTCAGATCAGAATAGGCATTAATGCCCCTGGCGATGTGTCGATTCATCGAGAAGAAATCTATAAAAGGATCAAAGCAGAAGAAGCAGCTTCGGTACATAGTGACGAAGAAACGCCTGCTTAAGCCATTGATGGATGTGTATAGCAAGCTTGGTTATTTTGGCTGAGCTTGCTAGTGTATATATCCATGGTCATATCTCTATAATCATATTACAGCGCAATCTTCTAGTTTAGTTAACCCCAGAATTGAGACAAGAGTTCCGTAATGGTAATATAGGTTTAAACAAAAATCATCGCCCTTGGGCGACAAAGTGGTAGGGCAGTTGCTTATGATTTACATGTGGAAAATTCCAGAAAGTTATAAAAATCGAGATATTGGTCAATATGATCGTGATTGTTCACCAAATAGTTTTTTATTAAAAAGGGGGCGATGTTTAGCTGCAGATGAATTTAGTCCTATGCCAACCGTTAATTTTATTGTGCCAAAACAAAGATTATTAAAGCTAGACTGTTTGGCCAATGATACATTAGTCCCTTTAGTCAATCAACGGATTAAACGTGTCCTACCGGCAAGCGCGTGTAGCGAATATTTTGTAAGAATCTAACCCAAAGCCTTCTCTTTTTAAAATGATGCCCAAATAAAATATTTTCATAAAAGTGTTAAAAAGCTATTGCATTTATTGGAAATAGGGATCAAGCTTAGTACAAGTTTTTAAGCTTGGCGGGATAATGAATGGCAAAAAAGAAAGGGCCCACGGCGATCGAGATGACGGAAGAAGAGTTTTCTGCTCTAGAAGAGCGCATAAAGAACAAGCAGCTCCTTGATGAAGACTATATTCTTTTTGGAACGATGTGCCAATTTGTTATATGGGTACAAATTAAGCTACAACAATCGAAGATAAGCCTAAACAACCTTAAACGGCTATTGTTTGGCAAAAGCTCAGAGAAAAGCCAAAAGACAGCGGATCAAGAGTCATCGACAGAGCCAATGGGTGGCATGAATATGCAAAGTGAAGGGCTGGAAAACCCCGAGGATAGCGGATCATTGAGGCGAGAAAAAAAAAGCCTAAAAAAAATGGGCACGGCCGGATGGCGGGGAGCGCGTACACGGCGGATGAAGTAATTGAAGTGGCTCACGAGAACTTAAAGGCTGGAGATGATTGCCCTACTGCCTGTGGCGGTAGAGTTTACCCATTAATGGTAAGACCAGGCGGGGTTATTCGGGTACAGGGTCGCAGTTGTGCGCACGTGGTAAGTTACGAGTTTAAACGTTTGCGTTGCGCGCTTTGCGGAGAGACTTTCAGCCCACCCAAGCCCGCTGGATTCAAAGACGAGAAGTACGATGCTCATTTTAAAGCGATTCTGGCAGTGAATAAATATTTTGCGGGAGTGCCCTTGTATAGGAATGCGCGTTACTCAGCGATGCTGGGAGTACCCTTGTCAGATGCAACGCAATGGGATTGTATAGAGTATGTGTCAAAATGCGCGAAGCCAGTGCTAGGGGTCTTGGAGAAGTGTGCTGCAAATGGGGAGAACATCAACCATGACGATACACGGGTTAGGATATTATCCTTAATGAAAGAGAATAAGGCTAATCCAGATAAAAAGCGCCGCGGGATGCAAACGACGTGTGTGCTGGCGCGAACAGTCGAACAGAAGATATGCCTATATTATAGCGGGGCCAAGCATGGCGGAGAAAACATAGGGTCTATTTTAGAAAAGCGAGATGAAGGACTTCCCCTTATCAAACAGATGTGCGATGCCTTGAATGCGAATATGAGCCATCGATTTAAGACGATTCTGTCGAACTGTTTAGCCCATGGGCGGCGTAAGTTTGTGGAGCTGGAGCCATTTTTTACAGAAGAATGCCAGTATGTGATTCTGCAGTTTAGTTTAGTCTATCATTATGATGGACAAACCAAGACAGAAAAGATGTCAGACGAAGAGCGATTGTTGTATCATCAGAACCATAGCTTACCTGTGATGAATGCGCTATATACGTGGATGGAGGAGCAAGTTGCAGCACGCAAAGTTGAGCCGAATAGTCCTTTATATAAGGCTATAGAATATATGCAAAAGCATTGGGAAGCGCTGACCCGATTTTTATGGGTAGCCGGAGTTGACCTGGATAATAATGTGGTTGAAGGGGCATTGAAGTTGGCCATTCGCATTCGAAGAAATGCGCTGTTCTATAAAACAGAACATGGTGCTGAGGTTGGGTCCTTAATCTTGAGTCTAATTGCGACCTGTGAATTATCGAAAAAGAACCCAATCCATTATTTAAAGGTATTACAAGAAAATAAAGAAGCGGTGGCAAAAGCAGCCCATCTATGGTTACCATGGAATTACGAGGATAATTTTAAATCCCAGGATATAGAGGCAAGCTTTGAAGAAGCGGCTTAAATGCGGTGCCAATCTGGGGGGATATTGGAGGTGGTTGGATTACCCTGATGCAAGAGGATAGTCAGATGTTGGGCTGAAATGGAATGGGTTATCGCCGCTTCTTTAGGCCACCAGGCTAATTTGCCTTGAGAGAATCGTTTCATACACAGCCAAAATCCTTGGCCATCATAAACGAGGAGTTTAAGTGCGGTGCGCTTACGATTGGTGAAAACAAACCAAGCACCGGACATGGGCTCTTGCTGCAATTTGTGTTTACACAAAGCAATAATGCCATTGATACCGTTTCTAAAGTCTATGTGCTCTACGGCCAAAAAAAATCGTTGTTGAGGGGTTAGTTGAAGCATGGCATATTTTCTCCCATAAAAATCGCTATAATGGATGCAATGTCTGAAGCTTGCAATCCATTAAGGGTAACTGGCAGACCATTTTTGCAATGGAAAGATAGGCTTATTCCGTGAGCAGACGCTAATGTCAAGGGCGGTTGCACTGGGCATTCAATGAATGGTTCGGATAAGATGGTGGTTGATGACAGATGGTTTTTTAATTGGGTACAGTTTACTTTTAGGGCACGAGCGATTTTGGTTATGCCATATTGTGTTTTTAATGATTTTGCAAGTTCTAGAAGTTCTGTAGGGATAGGGCCGCGTTTTGTTCTGGTAGTACGCCAGTACTCAAATTGTTTAACTGCATCTGCCAAGGGTTCTATTTTTGTATTCTTCATTATGCTCTCCATTTTGTTTAAAAATCGAGAGCATATTAATTAACTTAGTGAGTGGCTGTCACGCGTGCTTGCCGGTAGGACACGATTAAACAGCTGCTGGAAGATTTAATTCCCGATGAAGTACAATTTTTTCGAGCCAGGTGTCTTTGTACTGATGGCGAGTTAGAAGGTTATTACTTCCTCAATATAACTCATATGGTTAAAGGGATTGATCACGAAAAATCAAAATATACAAAAATATTGAATGCTGATGCTATTCTGGGATTTCGCTATCTTACATATAAGCCCGAGTGTATGAAATCCCACAAATTAGCGCGTGATCAAGAATACCTGGAAAATTTGTTGGTTAATGAAGAAATTAAGCTCCTTTTTGATAAAGAACGGGTCACAGGAGTGTGGTTTGTTCGGCCAGAAGAATTTTATCGTCCCTTATCTGAATTATTGTAATGTAAAAAAAATTGAATCTAACAAAACGGCGTTAAAAAATGGTTTTATTTTGTAGCATTTATACGGGCGTGAATGTCAATTCTGCTTTTAATAGGTTATATCAAAATAATTCAACTGATTTTTTGCCCTTGCCCGTGGACCCAATAACTCTCCTTCACGGCTGTGGAAGGGTTTAATGGGCATTGATTCAATATCCGATGTTGTTGATTTGGGTGGGTTTCTTTATATATAATTGAGCTCTTATGGGGAGAGGTTATCGGCTTCTCTCCGGTTAAAGTTTTGTTACTCCGTAGGTCCTATATTTCTACTGTAACAGAAAATTCAATTATTATTTTATATCTCGTCGCGAATTGCTTTGGGCATTAAAAATACGTTAGATTAAGTGCCAGATCTATATTTAGGTTGCGTCATGGATGACAAAACAAAAGGCAAATTTTATGGAATTTAAAATCATAGTGAGTAAAAGGAGAAGAATATGGCGTCAACTGGAAGTGATGTTAAAAAAGAGGGAAAAAAGAAGGAAGAGCCCGTTGTAGAATCTTCCAATGAACAAAAAAGCAGTAGCGTTGCAGCAGCAGCTGCCAGCTTGACTAAAGATGCTATTATGATAAAACATCGCATCGTTTCCCATACTACTAATTTTGAAGCTGTTCAATCTATTCTAAATGATGGGGTGCAACTAAAGTCAAATTTTACAAACAGATTCGATTGTCAAACTTTTTATGTTGCTGAAGGTGGTAATTCAATCCATGCCGTCTCAGGGAACTATACGCTCATTTTTGGAATGTCAAATAAAGCTAAAATTTATGATATTGCTAAAAATAAAATAAAAGGTCATGGAAACTCCGCATTTAGTGCTGGAAATGAATTTACAGAAGCCGTGCGAAATGACGGTTACGATGCCATTAAGTATAAAAATCCTTACAAGGGTTCTAATTTTGCAATTATACGAAATCCACATTATTTAACTATTACTGGAGTCTATCCTACTCCCGCTGGAGCTCAACCAGCTAGGCTTGCTCCTGGTAGGTCTAGTCCAGCTGTAATGACTTCTAGAGGATTCACTCAAGTCAGGCCTACTTCTGCTACCACTTCATCTGTACCTCTACCTGATACGGCTATTTCTTTATCAACCATCAAAACAATACAAGTATTGGGTACCGTTGGAACAGGATATGCTTTATATCATGCTGGCAGGTTAGTTGCAGCTAGCGATAATCCATACGTAGAAGCTCAACATCAGGCAACATTATGGACTGCAGCTAGCCAGGGAGGGATGGCTGCAGGAAGAGCAGCGATTCCATTTTGTGCGCTGGTAGGTAAAGCTTCCCCTCATGTCGCATGGTTTTCAGTTCCAGTTTGCATTGCAGGGGCATCGACTGTAGGCGGTGCAATTGCAGTAATAGGGGCAGAAGTTACTTGGCAAACTATTGATAGCGGATTAAAAGTTTTAGCTGTTACTCTTCCTGAAAATCAAGACAAAACCCAAGAATCAAACGATCTTATTCCTCGTGCTGGTTTTCATATGGGCCAGTTTAAAGACGATAAAGGCCAAATTGTATACCGAGGTGATGGTAGAGGGCCTTCAGAAATTTTTAAAGAAGGATTTCAAAGAGAGATTACAGTCACTGATGTTATAGCGCATATAGCCGCTGAGGAAGGTGGCTATATTTCTACTTCACTTTCTAAAGTAGTCGCAGAGGGATACCCTGCCGCTTCTGATATGCCTGATGGTGCAAGTCGAACCTATATTTATGAGATTCATACCACTAAGCCTGGAATTAACGTTGCTGAGGCATTGGCTAAGCATGATCCAAATCACCCGGATATTGAAGATTTTCTGGAAAGCAAAGAAATAGCTTTTCCTGAAA
>JBIPMB010000305.1:0-8857 GCA_044369355.1 Gammaproteobacteria bacterium
CACGCAGAAAAATTTCGACAGCTTGGTTATTCAGAAGAATGGATTGAGCAGATAAATACTGATTACGAGCGAACCGTCAACGACAAATTTATTCCCAATCCAAATTACAAACCGGAGGGTATTTTCGCTTGGAATAAAGCTCGTTTAATGGGACATGGATTGCTTGCTATAGGGGCCACTCTGGATGGAATCCATTTTTATGCTGAATATCAACAGAGCAAACTCACAGGAAATTATGACAATACTTACCGCGAAATAGAACGTATTGCAGGGGGTTGGACAGGGGCCTATGTCATGGGTACTTGGCTTGCTGGACAAACAGCACTGTATACTGTTTTCTTGACGCCTCCTGTACAAACAACGTGTACTTTTACGGCTGGTTTGTTTGGTTCAGCATTAGGATATTGGGGATTCAGTACAGCCTTTATGAAACTGTATGATATAAGAAATGCCCAATCAGCCATGATGGTCAAATCCACGAAAGTAGCCTCTACAAAGGGATTAACGTGTACGATCTCTGAAATGGAGCATGCTCGTATTGGGAAATGTGTAGTGGATAGCAACCTTCAACAAGCAATACAAAAATCACAACTAAGCGCGGATCCTTCACAATTAAGCCAAAGTTCGCAACCAACTGACGATTTTGGCTCAGGAACTAAGTCAAAGTCTGATACTCCTCTCGTTAGTCCATCTATTAATAGTGAGGCGCAGCACTCTGGTTCATCTAGCAGTGTTGATTCAAAAATACACGATGTTATGAGTAGACCATGGCCACAGAGCCGAAAGGAAGAGAAGTTAAGAGACCAACTAGACAGAGCCGGTGGCGTGCTCGGCGTGATAAGAGACAACGCTAGATTAGAGGCTGTGCGCAGCGGAAAATTGGATGTGAATAAAGATTTTAAAGCTTCTGATTTGCTCGCACCTGGCAGTGCCGCTAAACAGTTACATGACAAATTACAAGAAGTTGCGACTCGTCCTCATCCTCGAAATTCGAAGGAGCGAGAACAGAGAGAGCGATTAGACAAAGCCGGTGGCATCCTTGGTATTATTACAGAGGGCTTAAGGGAACAGCATGCCAAGGAGAAACAAGCAAAGGAAGCGGAAAAAAAGATAACAGAAATAAAGGGTTTAAATCATGCCCTCAATGGTACTCCCTTCTCAGTTACCCCAACGGTTCAAGCCAGACCTCTAGCCTCACAAAACGCAGTGCACACGGTGTATAAACCTCCATTCCATTCTGATGACTACTGGAATAGACCCCGATCTTTTTATTTGCCTTATAATCCTATTCATGACTACTACCACGCTAAGTCGCAATTATACAGCTATAATTTGAGCTCTAGCGATAGGCTGCATGCTGAATGGAAGTTGGAGCACGGCTTTAGCTATGTTTCCAATCTTAGTTCCTTTAGTTCCTCTCTTTCTACCACCGGTTTGGTAGAGACTTACAATAATTATCACCTTTTCTTAGTGCGTGATGTCTTTAGTGGTCTCGGGAGTATAGGTGGGGTGGCCACAGAAATCTCTTTAATTGAAAACTTACTCAATAGTGAAGCGCATGCCAAGGCTAAGGAATACTTCATTTGTTTTCCAGCAAAGGGTTTTACCTTCCCACTAAAACTGGTGCTCATTTTAGCGAGGGAAATAGATCAAGGTTTTGTTCTTTATAAAACCCTACCTTTTTTCAGTTTGCACTTTAATAATGACGGGCTTTTATATCCCGTGCTTCATCCCTTTTACCAAAATACTTTGGTTGGTCTCATCATTTCACTTTTAGACTATTGGATGAAAGGATATTTAAATGGTGTGATTTTTCAAGAGGAATTTTTAAAGAAATGGTCTGCCTTAGAAAACTGTGATGAAGCTCATTTACGCGCCAATATTATAGACTTACAACAATATTGCAAGAATTTGGAAAAAGAACGGAGTGAAAAGTTTGGTTATGAATCCTTAAATGCAAAAGAAAGCCGCTCGGGGGCTTTAAAAGCTGAGGAAGGTGGCTTTGTAAATGAAGGAATGCAAACCTCCTTTCGCATCATTGCAAAACAAGGGCATAATTTAAGTCTTTCAGGGAATATCATTCTTGCCGATCCCGAATTTGAGGTTAAGTACAGCATTGAATTAACTCCTAAAGCTGAAGCCTACCTTGAAGAATATCATAAAGAACATGGGGTTTATCCTGAAGCTTATAAACAGACTCGTGAAGACTATATTCATTTTGCCGAAGAAATTAAGAAGAAAATGCCAAAATTACCCTTTTGTCGTGATTTCTTTCAACTCTTAGGTGTGATAAACAGTCTTTGCTATGCCTATGCTAGTTTTGAAGAGATGGGTTTGAAACCAGTTGTGGCTGAAAACCAAGATCAGAATGAAGTGTATCAGGTGCCAAAGTCTTTTCCACCCTTACCTATTCGCTATTTTAAAACTTATGCCTTAGAACTCAGCCTCTTGGGTTTTCTAAAATCTTTAATGCCAGAAGAACTTGAAATTTTTAATCAGCTCTTTTTTAAGAGTTTTTCTACAGAAGACTTTCAATCTTTAAATACAATAGACCAGACTTGCGAAGATTTTTTGCGGAAGAAAATTCATGCATTGATTCAAATCGCTATAGTCCCCAAGCTTCCTGCGACGGAAGTCTTTGAATGCAATGAGGATGAGCTAGAAAGAATTGTAGCCCGTATCAAGACGAACTTTTTTGCCACTCAAAAGTATCTTAAAACTGCTTATGTTGAACATCTCCTTGCACTCTTGCAACCTTTAAAGTTAGAAGCATCAATTAAAGGTTTAAGTTTGCCGGAAAAAATTGCTTATGTTGAAAAAGCTTTAGAGGCGCATTACCCTAAATTCAAAGAATATTTTGAAAATGCCGAGGATTTAAGTCATGCGGAGATTTTAAAGAACTTTGCCAAAAGCTGGCATCCTGAGGTAAAGAGAGTTCTTCAAGAAGAAGAGGTAAGGGTTGAAACCAGCAAAGCACAAGCCCTTTTATTTTGTAAAGAAGCTTTTGGTTTTTGTGAGGTACACGAAAAGATTTTAATCGAGCAAATTTTAGCGCGCCCTAATTACGGATATGAATTTGAGCTAATTTCTGCTATTACACTTGGGGTGGCTCTTGAGGAAGATAAGATCTACCTTCAAGCCTTGGATGCGGGTTTAAAATATCAAGTGATTCATAAAGGAGAGCTTAAAACTAATACCCTAGCTTGGAACGAATTACCACCCGATTTTCCCCACAAAGATGAGCTTATTGCAGAGTTAAGGGAAGAGGGCGGCTTAGCGTTATATAAATCCATAGAAAAAAAGGGCGATCTTTTATCGGTTCAAGAATGTCAGCGCCAAGGTTTTCAAGAGACATTGAAAAGGCTTGAAGCCTCTGTTGAAGCTGATCATAGCCAAGCTTACACTCTTAGCGCAGGAAAAATTCCAGCCAATCCTCAAAAAGGCAACCTATATCTAGAGGGTCTTCCTGAAGGACTGTCTTATGAGGTTCTTGGTTTTGACGGAGAGCTGGCAAAAGATACGATTCCCTGGGAGGAATTACCGCCAGGCTTTCCTCAAAATGCGCAACAAGTAGCTCAGCTCACGCTTTATGATGTCACGTATCAGATGAATCAAAACTATGTGGCCCTCTTTAATTGGACACAAAAAAAGGGCCATGCGGGTATTACGAATTTCCATTTCCTTCACGCACAGCAAGCCAGGCTTCTTAGCCTTAAACCTCTTTTGGAGGGAAATTTTAATTCTTTAAGAGCTGCCGTTACCCAATTGTCTAGCGCCCCTCCCCCAGGCTATGCTTTCTCGCCGGAAGCTTTGGCGAATTTGCCAAACATGCGGGAAGAACTTCCAAAACTAGAAGAAACGGTGAGCAAACTCAATGCTGAGTTAATTGACTGCCAAACCGAGATAGCGAATCTGCCAAAAGAAAAAGAGAACGCCTTAATAACACGGAAAAAAGAGGTTTATCAGAACTTGAGCAAGCATATTGAAGAAAATACTCTTCAAGCGAGTAAGAAAGTGCGAAAGAGAAAGGCCTTATTCTTGCTTGAATTTGTGCAAAAGGCAAATATACAACAAATACAGCAGCATGCTAAAGAGATCGAGCATTTTTCGGATTATATCTTTGCACGGCCCAAACAAGCCTCAAGAGTTTTGAGTAAAGATTATACCCATAGTTTCCTCACCTTTACGGGTCAAGGTTTGGATGAAAAAATTGGAAAACCTTTTAAAATCGTAGGTGGTTGTGGTATGAGCTTGCCCACACTCCACGCTAAACCCTTAGAGCATGCGCAAGCGTTTAGCCAAAGTTTGGCAACAGTCCTTTTGGAAACTCAAGAGGATTTGGTGAATTTTAGCTTTAATGAGCAGAATTATCTTGCTTTACGCATGTCGGTTGAAGAAGTAAACCGATTAGATTTAGAAGAGGAAGTCAAGCCACAAAATCTTAAAGCAAAAGAGATGAGCAAAGCTCCTGATCTTGAGTTAGAGGTGGCGGAAATATCTAAAGTCGAGATCGATGAAATTACGCCTCAAAGACCGCTTTTCGCATCTAAAACAAAAGCTCAAGACGCTTTTTTAAATTTGGCCTTTGGGGATGAAGATCCCAAAAAACTGCCCTTGCCTCTTTTACAAGAGAGCCTCGACTTAGGCAAAGCAGGGTTTATTCATTATAGCGCTGCTTTTTTAAAGGTAGAAACTTTCAAAGAGATAGGAACCAGACTCGGGGAAGAGGCTTTCAATGCGCAAGATGCTTTGGGAAATACTGCGCTGCATTTTGCTGCTCTAGAAGGAAATAGAGATACAGCGGCCCTAATTTTAAGTTCCTCTTTCCTAGAGAAAAATCCAAAACTTGTTGATATCCAGAACCAGCAAGGCTTGACCCCCTTAGCTTATGCGGTACAAAAGGGTCATTTTGAGATGGTAAAGCTTTTAATTTCTTTTAAAGCTGATCCTAATCATAAATTACCCAATGGGATCTTTCCTCTTTACATGGCCTTACAAGCAAAAGAAGCCGTTATAGCCTTATGGTTGATTAATGAGGTGCCGAATTTAAATATGAGCGAAAGCTTAGATTCTAAGATGACCGCCTTACATTTGGCGATGGAAATGGGCTTGATTGAAGTGGCTAAACAGTTAATTGAGAAAAAAGCCTCTTGTGACATTAAGCGAAAAAGCGATGGTTTTAGCCCCCTTGATTTAGCTATAGCTAAGGGTTTTATTGAACTGGTGAAACTCATGCAGGCTCATGGAGTTTCTCTTTATGTCATTGGTGAATACAATCGGACTCGCTTACATCTTGCCGCTGAGTATGGACAAATTCTTTGTGTTGAATTTTTAATTTCTCAAGATTTAGATGTCTCTGCTCAAGACAGTGAGGGAGATTCCCCATTGATGAGAGCCATAAAGAGTGGACAATTTGAAACCGCTAAAATTTTGGCGGCCAAAGCCCCAATCAATCAGTGCAATAAAAAAGGTGAAACGGCTTCTCTTCTCGCATTGCTCTATGGCATGCCTCATATAGGAGATCTTTTGCTTGAGAGGGGAGAATCGCCTAATCACAGAGATGCTAAGGGTTATAACTATGTTTATTATCTACTACGCAACGGTGAATATCAGAGATTAGGGATCTTAATAGAAGAAAAAATTATCGATTATAGCCAGAGTTTTATTCTCGACAGCCACCAGGCTCGAAAGGTTAGGAATCTTTTGGAATTAGCCGCGGAATTTCTCCAATTTCCCATCGTTTATCAATTAATGGATTCTACAGCTTTAAAGATGCCAGAGATTGATCTCCTTAAATGTGCTATAGCAGCGGATGAAGCGGCTTATCTGAGGCGAAAAGCAAAGCCTTTTTTAAAAGGAAATTATAGAGAATTTAGCCTTATAGCGGCTCAAAAAGGAGCTTTTCATTGTTTACATTGGCTTTTAAAGGCCCAACCTATGGCTAAACCTGAGGAATATCAATTATGGTTTAAGGCCACCATTGAAGAGAGCAATAGTTTAGAGACTCTGGAGCTCTTAATTCACCACTGTGAAATCAATGCACCTTTGGACTCTCAAGGGAATAGGGCGCTGCACTTAGCCACAAGACAAGGCTTTATTCAAGGGGTTGATTTATTATTAAGTTCTGGGGCTTTGTCTAGTCGGCGCAATAATTCGCAGCAAACGCCGTTTCATATCGCCTTGATACAAAAAAATCATAGCTTATTGAAACGCTTATTTAAGCGCAGTTCTTCTGAGGAATGGCCGAGAGATTTATGGCAAACCCCAGTCAATCAACCCACAAGGCTTTTGGTGAGAACTTTAGAGTTTTATCGCAGACGCTTGAAAGAAGAGGTAGTATTTAATTTAACTTCACCCCTGGAAGAGAAAAAAGCTTTACCTACACTCCTATTAGATGAGGAAATGGCCTTAGGCTTAACGGCTTTATGTTTTAAGCTCAATCATGGTCAATTTAAAGAGGCCTGCGAGCTTTTAAATGAGAAACCTGAGCTTTTTTCTCTCTTTGACTCAGAGCAAGGCTCTGAGTTGTTGAAGCTTGCCTTTTCTGCACTGAGGGATCCAGCGTTACAGAAATTAGATGAAGTTTGCGAAGATGACGGAGTAGATGATTTCTTTCGTTTATTAAAGAACAAGGGTGTTAATCCCTTACTTTATAAGGGAAAGCATAACCTACTTTGGACCTTGCTAGAGTCAGAGCTTGCTGAAGAAGATTTAGGCTATCGTCTTAGACTTTTGCGTAAATATTTCCCAGAACGTTTAGCTTTTCTTGCTGTGGATAAAGCCCATTCTGAATGCCGCTTCATCGAGTTAGCGCTTCATTTGAATAAGATTGCTTTATTCAAAGCCTTAGCCGAGGTGTCTGCCCAAACTTCAAAACAAGGGAAGATTCCTTTTTATCCCTTGCATGAAGCGGTAAAAGCCGATCAATATGACTTAGTTATTGATCTCTTAAAAACCTATGACGTGAATGAAGCCAATGACCAAGGCCAGACGCCTCTAATGTTTGCGGCAGAAAAAAACAATATTAGCCTTATCAATCTTTTGCTTTCTCGAGGAGCAAATCCCGATAAAGTCGATCTCCAAGGACGAAATGTCTTATATTATGCCTTAAATGCTAAAAACAAATCTCAAGCTGCAGCGCTACATCTCATCCCTTTATTAAGAGAGAAAAATCAAGCTTCTCATAATGGGGAAACTCCCTTGATGTGGGCCGCAGCCAATGGAGCCTTGGCTGCCCTTAGTTTTTGCTCTGAGCAAGGGGATTACATAGAGTCTTACGATAAGCAGGGTTGGAATGCTCTCCACCATGCAGCTTCTAAAGGCCAGGCATCTTGTATTGAATTCTTGATAGCCCAAGGATTTAATTCAGATGCAAGAGAAAAACCTGTATCGCCAAAGAAAGAAAAACAATGCCTACAACGCACCCCTCTGCATCTTGCAGCTCTAAATGCTCAACTTGAAGCGGTGAAAAAACTCATCAAATTAGGGGCTTCTGTAAGCTTAGAGGACAGACAAAACCAAGGGTTTTTTGAATATGGGTTACGCAGCAAAAATTCTGAGATGTTAGAATTCATGCAAACAGAGGAGCTTTATCCTCTCTATCTTGCGCGGGGAAAACAAGCCTTACTCAATGCAGTCACTACAAATCATGAAGAAGCCTTATGTGAACTCATTCTAAGAGGAGTCCCTTTAAATGTCAGTGATTCTTCTGGCTCAAGTCTCTTGCATTTAGCGGCTATGCATAATGCGGGTAAGGTCTTAGGCCTTTTATTGCGTGGAAGAGATTTAGCTTTGGATGTGGTTGATTTAGACGGCATGACGCCTCTGCAGTATGCTTCCTTTTTAGGCTATGTCCTACCGGTAAAGTTACTTTGCCAAGCACGCGCTAATATAAATTACCATTCAAGCAAAGTTCCAACGCCACTTTTTCTTGCCTGTGAACAGGGGCAAAAAGGAGCTGTGGCGGTCTTGCTTGAGCATGGTGCAGATTACAGTCTTACTAATTTTGCAGAGTTAACTCCAGCACAAGTAGCCTTACTCAAGGGCCATATGGCTATCGTTGCCAGTTTAAAATTAGCAGGAGATCAGAGTGTAACGCTTGAAGCCTTTGAAAAATTGCCTGAAGAGACACGAGAAAAGCTTAAAGCGGGGTTTCTGGCTTTTTCAGCTAGCGAGGAGGCAAAACCGCCGCTTCGTATGGCTGGAGCTTTGATTCGGCATGGCATATATCGACAGATATCCAAGCCACAGATAGCTACAAGTGAAACTCTTCCTAATAACGTTGTAATGAAAGTGAGTTAAGTCTCTCAGCTTGAAGCAAGCAAGATGATCTAATCTTTTTGATAATTAAGAAAAACTAATATTTTCTAAGGTGTACCGATGCGAACTAAATCTAACCAATCTCAACCCTCTTTACCCGGTTTTTTTGCTTCCTCAGCCGCTTTATTTTCTCGATCTTTCCCTTCTGAATTGACCCAAGAGTTCAAGCAAAGCTTAGATAAACTTTTGGGCACTTACACAGATTGCACCTTATTTCAGCATGATTCTTTGAGTTTCATTAAAAAATTTGGTGATGAATCCTTAGTCTCTCAGTGGGAAGCGTTCATTGTTGACTCAAAGCACTTTAGCGCGAAAAAAGCTGAACAATTACTCCTCTTGAAACTAGCTTTTCAATCTTTTTTTAACCCAGTAAAGCCTAAGGAATTGGCACAACTAGTCGATTTAGCCACTGAGCTGAAAAACGAGGAGGGCTGGTATCTTTTATGTAGTTACGTGGGATAGGGTTAACACCCTCGCCTTTAGGCGAACACTTCAGTATGGTATCTTATGGATCTTGAGAGTAAAACTGGGTGTTGAA
>JBIPMB010000022.1:0-19689 GCA_044369355.1 Gammaproteobacteria bacterium
ATTTTTTATCATTTTTACAAAACATAGTAGCGGAGTGTCAAAAATTAGAACAACTGGAAGGGGGTAAAAAAATGGTAGGGGTTATGTTACACTATGCCTTAAGTCGTGGGCGTTTAAAGAGCAAAGAGGCATTTTTTGAGTTTGTAAGCAAAAAATTTGGTCAAGAAAGAGGTGCAGAAATGATGACTTTAGCAGAGCAATTGAAAGCAGAGGGAAGAGCTGAAGCGATGACTTTAGCAGAGCAGTGGAAAGTAGAGGGAAGAGTAGAGGGAAGATTAAAAAGTAAATTAGAAGTGGCTATGAATCTAATTGTCGAGGGGCTAGATTTATCCTTTATTGCTAAGGTTACCGGGCTTCCTATGAGTCAGTTACAAGATTTGGTTCAATCGCCGGTTTAATCATTTATAGAGGGGCGTCTCGCGAGGCGCCCCTACAAGAGCGGTTTCACTCCGCCTTCTTTAAATCTTCTATCATTGCCGCTAAGAATCTTGAACCCTCGCCACCCGTAGCAACGCGGTGATCGAAAGTCAAAGACAAGGGCATAATGCGTCGTGCTTGGCATTTGTTTGCAATTAATTTCACTTCTTCGCGTAATTTACCGCAACCGACGATGGCTATCATTGGCGGCACTATCATGGGATTCGCATAACGGCCTGCGAATACACCAAAATTGGATAAAGAAATGGTAGCACCTTGTAGATCGGCACTGGGAATAGTGCGCATACGTACTTCTTCTTTATAGCGATTGATCAGTACGCGCAATGCGCTTTTATCACATTTTTCGGCGGATTTAATGACAGGGACAAACAACCCATCACCCGAATCCATGGCGATGCCCAGATGCACTGTATCAAATAACTGTCTAGAACCGCTTTTAGCATCGAAATGGCCATTCAGCGCAGGTTCTTGTAAACAAGCAAAGCTGATGGCGCGTATGATGCGTGCGGTGATGTCATTGCCTTCTGCCCAATCACCTATGTCTGCATCGTCGACGATGGTCACTGCTGCGACTTCTTGATGCGATATAGCCATGGCTTGCGCCATAGCGCGTCTAACACCACGCAAGGGCTCATAGCCCGCGGGCGGTGTTGTTTTAGCAGAACTACTGTGCGTGCCTAACTGTGATTGAATGACTTGCAATACATCGTCTAGGGTGACTTCACCGTGTGACCCACTCGCTTTAATATGGGCTAGGTCTAAATTTAATTTCTTGGCAATCAAACGCACTACAGGTAGTGCGCGCGTGATTTTGTCTTGTGTGGCCGTAGGTGTGATGCCCATAGCGCTTTCTTCTAATACCGTATCGCCTACGATAATATTACCTGCAACGGTAGCGCCACTTTGTTGTGGTTTTTTCGCTTCTTCTTTTTTAGGCTTCAGAACTGCTTTAGGCTTTTCGACCTCACCTTCAAAACTGATTAAAGCATCGCCGGTGTTAATGATATCACCTACTGCACCATGCAATTCGGCGATAACGCCATCGAAAGGGGCTGGTACTTCGACCACGGCCTTAGCTGTTTCCATGGATACTAAAGGCTGGTCTATTTTAACGTGATCGCCCACGGCCACATGCCATTCATGAATTTCGGCATCGGGCAAACCTTCTCCTAAATCGGGCAAACGAAATATTTTCATGAGAACTCCAACGTTAGCTTAGCAGCATGGGTGATCCGTGCCACACTGGGGATATAACTATGTTCTAATTTAAAATAAGGCATCGTGGTATCATAACCGGTGACGCGTTGTATGGGGGCTAACAAAGACAATAAGGCTTTTTCGCCAATTTGTGCAGCAATTTCTGCACCTATGCCGCCACTTTTTGCCGCTTCATGTACGATGACGCAACGACCTGTTTTATTCAATGAGTTGATGATAGTCGCTATGTCTAAAGGTTTAATGCTGGCTACGTCGATGATCTCAGCGCTGATGCCTTCTTGCGCCAAAGCTTCGGCTGCTTGTTGCGTTTCATGCATACTCGCACCCCAGCTGATTAAAGTAACATCGCTGCCTTCGCGTAATACAAAAGCTTTTTCTAAGGGTAATGCCACGCCATTGTCAGGTACTTCTTGTTTGACTAAACGATAAATACGTTTAGGCTCTAGAAAAATAATGGGATCGGGTGAGCGTATGGCGGCTAATAACAAGCCATAGGCGCGTGCCGGACTAGAAGGAATCACCACTTGTAAGCCAGGGATATGTGCATATAAGGCTTCGGTGCTTTCTGAATGGTGCTCTGGGGCGTGTATACCGCCACCAAAAGGCATACGAAATACAGCGGGGCAGTGTAATCGTCCGCGGGTACGATTGCGTAAACGTGCGGCATGATTCAAGATATTATCGAGTCCTGGATAACTAAAGCCCATGAATTGAAATTCGGCTACGGGTTTTAAACCTTGTGCCGCCATGCCTATGGTTAGACCTGCGATCATCGATTCCGCTAAAGGAGTATCCATGACGCGATTAGCGCCAAAACGGGCTTGTAAGCCATCGGTAGCGCGAAATACGCCGCCATTTAAGCCTATGTCTTCACCTAATAAAACAACATTCTCATCGTGCGCTAACTCATAAGCCAGTGCTTGTGTTACCGCTTCCACCAAAGTGATTTTAGTCATGATGGCCGTCCCCAAATTGTAATAAAGTATCGCGTTGATCTTTTAAGGATTCAGGCCATTTAGCATACATGTAGTCGATCATATCAGTGACAGGAGCGATTTCAATATTTAAATAAGTATCGACTTCTTTATCGATTTCTTTTCTGCAGTCTAATAACAGCGCCTCTTCTTTGCTGTCATCCCACACCTTTTGTGCGGTTAAATAAGACCGCAAACGCACTAAGGGTTCTTCTAGCCATGCTTTGTCTAATTCTTCTTTAGGTCTATAACGGCTGGCATCGTCTGCAGTGGTGTGATCGCATAAACGATAGGTGATGGCTTCAATCAAAGTAGGGCCGCCGCCATTGCGTGCTTTTTCTAACGCAATACGCATGCGTTCGTGCACGGCAATCACATCGTTGCCATCAACTTGTTCGCCGCTAAAACCGGCGGCAATCGCTTTTTGAGCAATGGTTTGACTGTGGGTTTGTTGTTCTCTGGAGACGGAAATAGCCCATTGGTTGTTATTCACCACAAATACCACGGGCAAATTCCAAGCTCCAGCTACATTCATGGCTTCATAAAAATCGCCTTCAGAAGTACCGCCTTCACCTATGGTCGTGACCACAGCTCGTTTTTGTTTACGATAATTTATAGCAGTAGCAACGCCAGTAGCAATGACGCTTTGACTGGCAATAGGAACGCAAATAGGAAAGTCTTCGGCGTTGTTGAAATCGCTGCCGCGCTCATCGCCGCCCCAATATTGCAAAATTTTATTAAATGCAACGCCGCGCTGACATTGCGCACCGTAATCGCGATAATAAGGAACCAATACATCGCTGGCGTGCATAGCGTGTCCCATGGCTACGCCAATGGCTTCTTGACCTAGCGTACTGGCATAGGTGCCTAGCTTGCCTACGCGTTGTAAGTTGATCGCTCTGCCATCAAAAATGCGCAGTGAATGCATTAAACGATATAGTTTTAGCAAAGCGTTGTTATCTAAATCCTTAGGTAAAGGCTGACACAACGTGCCATCGGGCTTTAAATATTGGTAATATTCAATAGCGAAAGTGGCGATAGTCATCGTTAATCCTCCGGTGTAATCATTAACGCAGCCGTTCTTCAGCGATACTGTTGGCAACGATATTAGTAGGTTGATTTAACTTGTCAGCGCGTTCACAAATGGTGTAGATGACATTGTAAATTTCTTCGATGTGTTGTGCTGCTTTGGCATCGGAGTGATGAAAATATTTAGCCGCAGCGTGAATAATGCCGCCCCCATTAATAGCATAATCGGGCGCATAAATAATACCGCGATCTCTCAATACCTGGCCATGATGCTCTTTGGCTAATTGGTTATTAGCGCCACCTGCCACAATCGGTGCCTTAATGGTGGGAATAGTCTCATCATTCAGTATGGCGCCTAGCGCACAAGGTGAAAAAATATCGCAGTCTAAAGTATGAATGGTATGATAATCGACGATGGTAGCGCCAAATTCGCGTTTACAACGCTCTACTGCTTCAGGGTTAATGTCGGCAACGGATAAAACGGCGCCTTCTTCGTGCAAATGACGGGCTAATAAATAACCTACGGCACCTACACCTTGAATAGCAATGTGTAAGCCTTTTAGATCGTCTCGTTTGAATTTATATTTAACCACTGCTTGTATGCCACGGAAAACGCCTTGGGCAGTAGATGGTGCAGGATCGCCTTCACCGCCATGTTCACCCATATTGGTTTTAGAGCCCACATAAGGGGTTATTTCAGCGATACAATCCATGTCCGCTAAAGTGGTACCACTGTCCAGGGCTGTGATGTAACGCCCCCCCAATTCTTGTACAAATTGGCCAAAAGAGCGAAAAAATGCAGGGCGATCCGTTAAATTATCGGGTCTCATGATGACAGCTTTACCACCACCTACAGGTAAACCGGCTATAGCTGTTTTATAACTCATGCCTTTTGCCAAGCGCATGGCGTCGATGATAGCGTCTTCTGAGGAATCATAGTGTATGAAGCGACAACCGCCTAAGGCCGGGCCGCGTTTGGTGCTGTGTATGGCGATAATGGCTTCTAAGCCGGTAGCAGGATCCACTTTAAAGTGGAGGTCACCAAAACCTTCATTTTTTAGTCTATCAAAGATATCCAGAGCAGTCCCAGTTCTGTTCATTTCAGATACAGTCATAATATATTCCTCTAGTATTTTAGATGGCTACAGGGTACCAGAAAATAGGAATAAGTAAATGGTATATTGTGCTTTTTGGGTACAGAATAGTAGAAAAAAAGAGAGGGTCTTGTCAAGTATAGTATAAAATTTATACCCACTCATAAATGACTAATGCCGATAAATCGCATTGTTGACAGGTCGTTCCACAAGGTAAGCGCAAATTCTTTTTTCGAACTAAACCTTTGTGTAAATAAAAACACACACACGCTTCTACATCATCCGTAGTCGTGCTGCAGGCTTTAGCCAACGCATTCAACGATAACCATTTTTTCGCCGATAATATTTCACGAATGTTTTGTAATAAACTCATATCGTGCTCCCTAAGGCTTTAAAATGTGGTTTTTGCGCCCAATGTTTTAAGCCTATAAATCCTAAGCATTGAATCAATACGATGCCTGCTATCCAAGCTATAGCCGATAGCGGTGTGCTGAAGATTTGTGTGCTTTGATAAAAAATAACCGCAACGACATAAGCGATATCAAAGCTCCAGATGGTTGCCAGCCACGCATATTGTTTGCCAATCTCGCGATTCAATACGCCCATAGTAGAAATACAAGGGATATACAACAACACAAATAACAGATAACTAAATGCGGCAGCACTGGTACCAAAGGCTTGCTGCATGCGCGTCATGGCACTGCTGTTCATGGCATGATCGGCTTCATTGGCGGTAAAAGGATTTAGCTTTTGTGCTGAGAATAAATTGTCTATTCCACTTAAAGTAGTCGTAACGGCGGTTTTTAGAGCCGAGCCCAAGTTGAATTCAGTGTCATTTGGTGCGGCGTTTTCTTGGCTATATAAAGTATTTAAACTACCGATGACCACTTCTTTAGCCATCGTGCCAGTGATGAGGCTGACACTAGCCGGCCAATTATCGTGTTGTATGCCCATGGGTGCCAATACCGGCGTTATCGCCTTACCCACCCACGATAAAGGCGTAGTATTATCGTTTAAATGAATGCTGTTTAAACTGCCAATCAAGATGCATACCGGCACAATCATGCGACCCGCGCGCAGCACAAAGCCGCGCAAACGCTGCCAAGTGAGTAACCATAAGGTGTGTAAATGCGGGGTATGATAAATAGGTAATTCTTGAATGAAGGGGCTAAGGCTACGTTTGAATACTGTTTTTTGTAAGATGAAACCGGTTAACATCGCCACACAAATTCCTATAATATAAAGCGAAAAAATAACCAAGCCGCTGTGTTGTGGGAAAAAAGCGCTGGCAAACACCACAAAAATAGCCAAGCGCGCACCACAGGACATAAAAGGCGCCATTAAGGCGGTGACGATGCGATCGCGAGTAGAATCTAAAGTGCGTGTGGCCATGATCGAAGGCACATTACAACCAAAGCCCACAATCAGCGGAATAAATGATTTTCCGGGTAAACCTACGGCTTGCATTAATCTATCCATGACAAAAGCGGCGCGCGCCATGTAGCCTGAATCTTCCAAAAAGGCCATGAATAAAAACATGAAGCCTATTTGTGGGATAAAATTTAATACGGTATTTATACCTACGCCTAAACCATTCGCAAAGATGGCAGTTAATCCCGCGGGTATTCCCCATTGTGCGCCCCAATGCGTAGGGCCATTGATCAACAAAGCAGTAGAACTTAAGTCGAATAAAGGCTGGAATAAACTGCCTAAATTCATCGATAATTCAAACATCAGATACATGATGCCTAGAAAGATGGGGATGCCCAAATAACGATGCATCACAATTCTATCGATGCGTTCGGTAAAGCTTTTTGCAGTGGTGCTGGGCGCGGCAACGCAGTCGTCAACTATCGTTTGAATAGTGGCGTAGCGTTCTTGAGCTAATAACACGTCACTCATTTCATTTTCGTTTTGTTCTAATTGCGCAATAAATTGTTGAATGGAATCTTTTTGCGGCTGTTTTTCCAACCATTGTTGGGTTAATACGTCTTTTTCCAGTAAAGACAGTGCGCACCACAGGGGCTCTGGATGTGTTTGGCATAATTCAACTAGCGATTGGAAATAAGGTAATTGGCTGTTTATAGTGGATTTACGCGCCGTTGTTTTCATCTGCACGATGGTCTTTTTTAAAGTACTTAAACCTTTTTTTTGATTCAAACTAATGGCGATGACAGGTAAGTCGAAGTGTTGCGATAACTTTTCTATATCGATGCGTAAACGCCGTTTATAAGCGATATCCATCATGTTTAATACTAGGATGCAAGGAATGCCTAAGGCCGATAATTGCAAAGTTAAATACAAGTTGCGTTTTAAATTGGCAGCATCGACGATGTTGATTAAAATATCCGTTTGTCGACTTAATAAAAAATCCATGGCGATACGTTCATCTATGCTGTGATCGGCTTGTGCTACGGTTAAAGAATAGATACCGGGGAGATCGGTAACGCTAAAATCGGTATCCGCATAATGAAACGAACCGATTTTCTTTTCAACGGTCACGCCCGGCCAATTGCCAATTTTTTGCTTAGAGCCAGTGAGTTTGTTAAAGAGAGTGGTTTTGCCACAATTAGGATTACCAGCAATAGTTATACGCGTAGTCATGGCGTGGTTACCTTGAATTGAACCAGCGCCAATTCTTTGGCACGTAGACTGACGGCAGTGCCTTGAATGACAATGTGCAACATATCGCCCAAAGGAGCCTTGCGAATGACTGTAAAGTGCGCCCCCGGCACAAAACCCATGGCCAAAAGTTTTAAGCGATAACCTTTATCTATTAGATTATCTAATTTTTCAATGACATACGATAATCCAGGTTGCAACATAAGTACCGCCTTTTTGCTTTACGAACAGTTAGGGGTATTATATCAGAACTCAGCGACAAAGTAAATGGTAATGAGAATCATTCGCATTATCATTTTTAACGCTATAACGTTAAAAGTCGTTACGTAAAATGCCGCAACGTTAATTTGCGTAACGGAGAAAAGCGTTATATAATCAACAATAAGCATTATAATGATTAAGGGGCAGCTAACTTGATAAAAAAAAGACAATTGTTTCCATTAGGCAAGGCTTATGGGGATGCTTTTTGTAACCGAGAACAAGAAACCCAAAGATTGCTTGGCAATCTCCAACAAGGCAAGCATACGCTGATTATCGCTCCGCGCCGTTATGGAAAATCAAGTTTAGCGGAGAGGGCGATTGAACAGTCTCTGCTACCTTCCGTGAAAATCAATTTTCATCTATGCACATCAGAAGCAGAAGTTTCTCAGCTAGTGCTGGATAGTGTTATCAAATTAATTGGTAAATCAATCGGGAATATTGAAAAACTCATGTCGTCAGTGAAAAAATATATTTCCAATTTAGAACCGCTACTTTCTTTTGGGGGAGATCAAGTAAAACTTAAATTAACACCCAAAAATCAACTCAATTATGCGGTGATTATTTCAGAGGCGCTTCTATTATTAGAAAATTTATTGTTTGAAAAAAACAAAAAAGCGGTTATTTTTCTGGATGAATTCCAAGAAATCGATAAAATCAGTAAAAAAAGAGGTCTAGAGGGTGCCTTTAGAACCGCTGCTCAAGAGATGCGCTGTTTATCATTAATCTTTTCCGGTAGTGTACGTTCTCTCTTGCTGAGCATGTTTGAGGATGAGAATCGTCCTCTTTACAAACTATGCCGTAAAATCAAACTAGATCGCATTGCTGCAGTTGATTATGAAAAACACATTCAGAAAATTGCCATGAATACGTGGAGTAAGCAATTAGAAGAAAGTGCATTTAGTAAGATGATGGAACTTTCAAATCGTCATCCGTATTATGTCAATTATTTATGTGATGCTTTATGGGAAGTCTGTCCAAAGATACCCACAGTACCTGATGTGGAAAATGCTTGGAGTAATGTTGTTATTGAAGAATGGAGTGATGCCTTAAGAGAATTATCGGATTTACCCGTTGGACAAAGACGAGTTATTAAATACCTAGCTAATAACAGGGTGGAAAGTATACATAGCCAAGAAACCTGTACTGCTTTATCAATGCCAGCAAGCTCTATAGCGACGGCAGTTCATGTATTAATTGAAAAGGACTATATAGAGCAAAATAAAAACGGTCATTATAATGTTATTAATCCATTATTGTTGGCCGTTCTACGTGGAGCGGAGGATTGAGCGCCGATGAGGTAGCATGGCGTACGAATAATTTGAACGATTGTTTGTTTGAATTCGCGCTTTTCTAGTTTAGCTTTTTGAGCAGCATTAAATAAGTTGCCAGCCAACAATAAGTTGTGCTATCGTATATTTGCATTTAGTAACGCTAATAAACAAGAAGGAGATATCGATATGAAATCATTATCAATTATAGATTGGGTTGCTTCTATTCTAGTGGTCGTTGGAGCGCTGAATTGGGGATTGGTTGGTTTTTTTCAATTTAACTTAGTAGCAGCCATTTTAGGCGATATGACATTTCTTGCAAGAGTAGTCTATGGCTTAGTGGGTATTGCGGCTGTCTATATGATAGTATTCGCCATTAAGATAAAGAAAAAGAGCGCTTAGATCTGTATAATTGAATTTGAAACCTAATTCAATTAAGCGTTGGGGGGCTACATGTTGACCTTTTAACAGTAGCTCCTCACCCATTTGACCCAAAAATGTTTTTATCACCCAATTAGTGGTTTTAATAATAAGGGGGCGCTTCATAGCGCTTGCCAATGCTTTTGCAAATGCTTTTTGCGAAGTACAGTCCGGCGCGCAAAAGTTAATGGGGCCTGTAATTTCGGGATGAGTTAATAAAAAATGAATCCCTGCTATTAGATCGTCAATATGTATCCAAGTAAATGGTTGTTGGCCATTTCCTAAAATGCTTCCTAAACCTAGAGAATAAGGAAGCTCTAATTTTTTTAATATACCATCTCTACATTTTAATACGACTGCAAACCGCATAAAAGTGACGGGTATGCCCGCTTCCATCGCAGGTTTCAGGGCCCCTTCCCATGCCTGTCCTACATCACTGAGAAAATCTGTGGGCTGTCCAAATGGAATTTGGGTTGTCTCTATAAATGGCGGTATTACGGATGGATTGCCGCCATTGCTTTGTAATCCGTAAATACCGATGGCGCTGGCATTATAGATATGCGGTTTTTTTTGCTGATAGGATAAAGCCCATTTTACGATTTGATTTGCAGCATTTATTCGGCTTGTTTTAATGCGTGCTTTTTTTGCTTTGGTCCAAAGACCATCGCCAATATTTTCCCCAGCGAGATTGATGACAGCATCAATATCATCAGGCGGAATATTTTCTAATTGATTCCATGTTAATGCCTTAATATTCTCACCAAAAACTTTATCTATCTTTGCAATATCCCTGCCCACTAAGAAAACAATATGTTGCTGCTTTAACAAAGTAGGAACTAAATTACGGCCAACAAAGCCGGTTGCACCTGTTATGATTATTTTCAAACTATCCTTCCTTTAGAGAAATTGAATGCTAAGATCATTTTAATATGAATACACTTTAGGAAGCAATTTTTTTAACAGGCATTCTAGACATATGCCCTAAATTTAATGCCGCAATTTTCGTAATACAAATTCCTCTAGGGTGTTAATGGCTGTATTATTTGCCTCATATTTAAGCAATGAGACATGAGTATCAGCAAGCTTAGGAAGCAAAGTTGGATCTAAGGCTTTTAATTCACTAGGAATCATAGTATGCGGCATCACGCTAAGGCCCATGCCAACTTTGACAGCAGCAACCACACTGGCATAACTCGGGCTTGAAAATACCTGCCTCCAAGCACGACCAGATTCTTCAAGAGCCTTGATTGCTGAGGCTCGATAGACACACGGCTGCGGCGATAATACGAGCGGAATGGGTTTACTTTGGTCTATCAGACCGGGCTCTCCTACCCATTTCAACGGCTCAGACCATACATCTAAGCCATTTGGAAAATCTTCTGGCCGATTCATTTTAACCAGTACTAAATCAAACCCTTTCTTTTTAAATCTACTAAAAAGATTGAGCGTCAAATCACATTCTATATTCAATAAAATACGTGGGTGAATACGTGAGAAATCCGCAAGCACTTCAGCAAGATAGACGCTGGCGAAATCTTCTGGTAAACCGAAGCGTACCTCACCTTTTAGTTCTGGCTCTCTAAATCTATCGATTGCTTCTCGATGCAGGGCAAAAATTTGCCTTGCATAACCCATGAAAATCTCCCCTTCAGGAGTTAAATAAAAGGTTTTACCACGTACCAGAAGCGACTTGTTTAACATGTGTTCCAATTTGTTTATCTGCTGACTAATAGCAGATTGCGTACGTCCCACGCGCTCAGCAGCTTTGGTGAAACTGCCTGTTTCTGCCACAGCGATGAAACAGCGTAGAGTAATTGTATCGATATTCATCAGTTTTATTAATGCCTTATATAAGAATTATTAATTTCCCTTATACTATAGAAATTGATAATATAAAGCAACAAAAAATAATTATTTATAGGGTGGGCTTTTTCTAAAGAGATTAAGCGTTAGGAAAATGCATTAGAATGTGCTCGGCGCAAATGTGCGAATCAAAAAAGTGAATGAAAACAAAAATATTAAAATCAAGTCAGATAGACGAAGCGGTTAGTTTTTTAAGAAATGGAGAGCTCGTAGCTTTGCCTACTGAGACAGTTTATGGTCTTGCTGCTGATGCTACAAATGAGGAAGCAGTCAGTAAAATTTTTTCTGCCAAAGGAAGACCTTCAGATCATCCGCTCATTGTTCATCTTGATTCTTTTGATAAAGTAATAGATTGGGTTGAAGAAATTCCTGATAATGCAAAAAAGCTTGCCGATTATTTCTGGCCGGGTCCTTTGACTCTAATATTTCGTAGAAAAAAAACCGTGAGCTACCTTATCACAGGTGGTTTAGAAACAATCGCATTGCGTATACCCAAACATCCTATAGCACTTAGAGTGATAGAAAAACTTGGAACCGCTGTAGCAGCCCCATCTGCCAATGCACATAAAAGAACAAGCCCAACAAAACCGGAACATGTACTAAAAACGCTATCTGGCAAAATAGCTGCAATAATAGATGGGGGTAGGTGTAGCATTGGCCTTGAATCAACTATCATTGACATCACAAGGACCACCCCGATTATTTTAAGGCCTGGGGCAATTACCGCATTGATGATAGAGCAGGTACTCAATATCGAAATTCAGGAACAATTGGAACACCAAGAAAAAGTACCAGGGAATATGCAGGCCCATTATCAACCAGAAAAACCTCTGTTTCTTCTCTCTATTGAGGAGATAAAACGGCGCATAAAGCAAGAAAATAATGTTGCTATAATGCATTATTCTGATATAACTAAAAGAAAGAATGCTACCCACTATAAAATGCCTAAAGATAAAACAGAATATGCGAGGGTTTTATATGAAACGCTCTATAGTATCGATAGTACTTATGTGGATAAGATATTTGTTGAAAAACCGCCTTTTCGTAATGAATGGCTCGATATCAATGATCGTTTGCACAAGGCCTCTTCAAAATAAGCTTTAAAATATTCTTATTTAATACTCACATAGGCGAAAACAGGCTAGTTTATCAAAACCAATCATTAGATTTTCTGATTTAGATTATAAGAATTATCAGTTTTACTTATTCGGAATATTCTAATATCATCTGCCTAGAGTATAGCAACTTCTTATCGAGAGAAAAGTTTATGACAAAAATAGCAGATCTTTTTCGGCTGGACCCACTTGCCATTTTAATGATAGCTCTGGTCGGCTTTGTAGGCGTATCGATCGCCTTTTTCTCCTATCGCTATCTTAAGGGGGATGCAAAATACGGGCGTTTTTATGGAACACTTGCGTTTTTATTGGCATCGGTTTTTGTGATGGTAAGTGCTGACCACATCCTGCTTTTTTTAGCTGCTTGGGGGATAAGCAATATTCTTTTGACAAAACTCATGATTCATAAATCCAGTTGGCGTGCGGCATATCAATCGGGCATTTTGGCAGGAAAGAATTTTATACTGGGTTTTGTGATGATATCGACTGCTATCACTTTACTTTACGCTGCATCTGGGCAGACGTCGATTCACGGTATAAGCACGTATAATTATAGTCTGGGTACTCTTATACCCGCGGTAACACTTTTGTTTTTAGGGGCAATGACGCAATCTGCGATCTGGCCTTTTCATCGTTGGCTAACCAGTTCATTGAATGCGCCTACACCTGTTTCTGCAATCATGCACGCTGGTTTGGTCAATGGCGGCGGTTTTTTATTAGCGCGATTTGCGCCACTTTATTATCAATTGCCGAATATGCTTACCATAATTTTTAGTATTGGCCTTATTAGTGCCTTATTGGGCACGCTTTGGAAGTTGATGCAAAGTGACATTAAACGCATGCTGGCTTGCTCTACAATGGGCCAGATGGGTTTCATGATTGTACAATGTGGTCTCGGTCTTTTTCCAGCTGCCATAGCGCATTTATGTACCCATGGTTTATTTAAAGCGTATCTCTTTTTGTCTTCGGGTTCTGCCGCCCAAGAAAAAAGACTGGATTTAGGGTATCCGCCACGATTCCCCGTCTTTTTCCTTTCGCTTTTATGCGGGTTTTTGGGTAGTGTTATCTTTGCACTGGCTATTCACAAAAATACGCCGGTTGTAGATACGACATTTATTTTGATTGCGATGACTTGGATTGCAGGGGCGCAATTTTCCATGCTGATACTGTGGACCCAACCCTTAAAGAAATTCCCACTGGCTTTGCTGGCAACGTTATTGTTGGCCGGTCTGTATGGCTCAATGGTATATTGTGTTGAAAACCTGCTAGCACCGCTACACCTTATGCAACCACAACCGTTGAATAGCGTTCATATCATAGGCTTAGTTTTTCTTGTTGTTTCGTGGTTAGCGATACTATTTGCGCGCAATCCGGGCCGTGTAGCGGAAATACCTAAACCAGTATTGAAGCTTTATGTCAAAATGCTCAATGCAAGTCAACCCCACAAAAAAACGATAACAGCATACCGCAATCACTATCAATATTGATGAGGATACGATGAAATCAACCAATAGAATAGAAATGGCTGAATTGGCGCAAATCAAGTTGGCAGTCGAAGAAAGCTGGGAAAAGATTGCGCCCTTCTGGCCTTTGAAAAATATTATTGCAGTCAATCCATTGTTAGGCTTTGAGCATTTGTCATTTGAAGAGGCTCTCATTGAGGCTGAAATATTTTTTCAGCAAAAAAATTTACCTAAGCCTATCGAAGATATTAATCGTGAGAGTATAAAATGGTTACAGGTTTTCTTTGACACGGGACAAGCCACAATAAAAATGCCCTTACGTAGACTGGGTCTATTAAAGGCAGTTCTTCGCCTTTTGCCTTTTGATAAAAAAATATATCCAGCTGATGAGAGAAAAATAGAATGGATGAAGAGTTTAGCTGAAACACCAGAATGCGTAATTGCTGAATGTCTACGCTATTTAGGCATTTTGTCCGAAGACTATATGCTGTATATGACTTTAATGCTGACTACATTACCAGGCTGGGCTGCTTATATTCAATATCGTACCAGCTGGGCGGATACTCTGGATGAGAAGCACGATTATCCGGTGACGAAAGCAGAATATCTAGCGTTGCGCCTTATCATAACATGCTTACTCTGGAACGATGCAAAAATTTTGCTAGATTGGCACATGGATGCAAAGAGAAATAGTAATCCGAAAAAATCGCTCAGCAGTATAGAGAGGTTGGAAGACCGCTACAAAACTAATTTGCTAGATAAACTGGCTCAGCAAAAAGTTACTAAAAAGAATCCCGCCGATGTACAATTTATTTTCTGCATAGATGCGCGTTCTGAACCTTTTCGTCGTGCTCTAGAAGCAGAAGGCCATTATGAAACTTTTGGTTTTGCTGGTTTTTTTGGTGTGCCCGTTAGTATTGACAATGAGATTACAGGCGAAAGTTATCATTCTTGCCCCGTACTATTAAAGCCAGTATATCGAATTAAAACACATCCCGCTTATTGCGACGACATCTGTCAAAAAGGATATGAAAGAATGCAAGGCTTTAAACGCCTTTATCAGTCTTTAAAGTATACTTTTACAACCCCGTTTACTTTGGTTGAGACACTCGGTATCGCCAGCGGTATTTGGATGGCGATACGCAGCATTTTCCCCAGCTTAGGATACAGGGTAAAAAGCACGATAACGCAAAAGCTGAATCCATCTGTGCCATTCAAGGAAGATATTGAATCGATTCCTTTTGAAAAGCAATGTTATTATGCTGCAACCGCACTCAGGATGATGGGTTTGACGGATCATTTTGCTGAACTGGTCGTACTGTGTGGCCATGGCAGCCTGACTCAGAATAATGCTTACGCAACGGCGCTGGATTGTGGTGCTTGTGGTGGAAGGCATGGTGCAGCGAATGCACGCATTCTTACCACGATACTCAATAATCGTAGTGTGCGCTATAATTTGAAAGAAAAGGAAAATATTATTATCCCGGATACTACGCATTTTTTAGCGGCGGAGCATAACACGACTACAGATGAAGTCGAGATCTATACGCACAATATTCCGGAAAAATTTAAAGATAGAATAATATCTTTAAAAATGGATCTGCAGGCGGCACGCAACCAAAATAGCCAGTGTCGGGCTGTCAAAATGGGATGGAAAGGCAATCCTAAAAATGCGGCAAAACATACTGCTTTGCGTGCACACGATTGGGCACAAGTACGTCCTGAATGGGGTCTTGCACAGAACGCCGCCTTTATTGTAGGACCACGCACATTAACTAGGGAAATAGACCTAGATGGCCGCTCCTTTCTTCATTCATATGATTGGCAACTAGATAAAAATGGAGTTCTTTTGGCTACAATTTTAACTGCGCCCATGATTGTCGCTCAATGGATCAATAGTCAATATTTATTTTCAACTTTAGACAATGTTGCTTTTGGCGGTGGCGGCAAGATTACTAAGAATATCACGGGGAAAATGGGTATTATGCAGGGCAATGCCAGTGATTTGATGCATGGATTGCCGTTGCAGTCTGTTTTCAAGACTGATTATGAGCATTATCATCAAACGCTAAGACTTATCACCATTATTTATGCGCCACGGATATTGATTGATGAGATTATAGCGCAACAAGAGATTTTGCAGAAACTATTTGGAAATGGTTGGGTGACACTCGCCTGTATAGAACCTAAGAACCATGAAATTTACACACTTAAGAGAGATTTAAAATGGATGAAAGCACGTTAAATAATGACATAGCTTCTCCCTACTTCCGATGCTGTATTGTTCTGACGACGAAGCATCAAAAATCCGTAGCACTCCACTCGCCATTTGAAAACATTCTAAAGGCAGGCGTGCTTGAGTATGTAGTTGATACGGATCAAATGGGTACATTTTCTGGCGAGATAGAGCGCAAAGGAACAGCGCTTGACTGCGTAAGAAGAAAATGTGAGTGGGGTCTTAACAATACAAAAGCTGAATATGCTTTGGCAAGTGAAGGTAGTTTTGGACCTCATCCCTTGATACCATTTATAGCCTCTGGCAGAGAAATTTTATATTTTATCGATAATAAGAGGCAATTCCATTTATATCTTACCGACGTATCAACCGAAACAAATTATCAAATGGCAGATGTCTCATCGTATGAAGAGTTATTGGAATTTGCAAAAAAGATTCTTTTTCCGTCGCATGCCTTGATAATTCATCCTTATCCTAGAGAGCTAAAAGGTTTGGTTTTTAAGGGCTTGCAGACGAATACAGAATTAGAGAATGCTTTTTTAGAGGCTAGAAAGGCTTCTTTAGAACGGAAAGTTTGGGTGGAAACCGATATGCGGGCCCATTTAAATCCAACGCGAATGAAAGCAATAGAAAGGTTAGGTGAGAAGATGGCGCAACGTTTATTATCAATGTGCCCCAGTTGTAACATGCCTGGTTGGGGTAAAGTGGATATCGAAGTGGGGTTGCCTTGTAGCCAATGTGGTGCTGCCACAGATCAAATAAAAGCAGAGATATATGGTTGTACAAAGTGCAGCTATAAACAAACCTTAGCAGCCCTACACGGTCTGGAGAAAGCCGATCCCGGCCGTTGTCCTGACTGCAATCCTTAATAACCGAACTTACAACCCTGCATCTTTATCCGCATTTTCCTCACTCAATTGCAGATAGCGAAATAAACGCTCGTCGATGAGGCCTTCTGCAAATTTATGCTCGGCGTCGAGCAATAGAGGTTGGCCGTGTGCTTTTAACAATCTGCGCGTGGTGGCGGTGACTTCTTCTAAAGGTGACTCCAATAAAATATCACGAACCGAATCGTCAAAGATAAGAAATTCACGTAAAGAAGTCCGCTTGCCATCCACAGTAGGGACTAGACGTTGCCAGATGATCAAGCGCACTGTTTCGATAATATCCATCGCTCGACCATGGCGTTCATCGACAGGGAAGGTAGTGATTAAACGACGCATCACTTCAGCAACGCCATTACTGTGTAAAGTAGTATAAACAGGGTGGCCAGTTAAAGCAGCCTCTATCACCGAAGCAATAGTTTCTTGGTCGCGCGCTTCACCCACTAGAATAAGCCTAGGTTTACGTCTTAACGCATTGCGCACGCCAGCAGCAAAACTGGGCAAATGGCGCGGGATTTCTGATTGACTAACGATGGAAGTGGGTTTTATCACATTATCAAACACAAATTCTATAGGAGATTCATAGGTTAATACCTTCCGATGGCTTTTTTCTTGTTCCACGATATTGCGAATGATAGCAGCCAGCAAAGTACTTTTACCCGAACCCGTAGCACCCGTAACATAGACTATGCCTTCATCAGGAGTGAGGGCCGCTAATAGCTTTTCGTTTATGCCGAGTTGTTCTATAGTAGGGGGCAAACCTGGAATGGTACGCAAAGTGATTTGCATACCATCGTGGCCATCGACCAAACAACCCGTACCATTGACACGGAAGCGATAACGCTCGGTACGCGTAGGCCTCACTTCATAATGGGTGTCTACGTCGCGACCGCTTAATAATTGTGTGGTACCGTTGGGGCCATAAATATGGTTTAACATATCGCTGACCTCGGAGTTATTCAATGTTCGTCTCGTTAAACGGTGTAGCTCGCCGTGGATTTCAGCAAAAACAGGTTCATTGGTTTGAAAGGTGATATCGGAAGCACCAAATTTGTAACATTGCACAATCACCAGATCCATTTCTTCTGATGTGAAGCGTTGCGGTTCTTGTTTTAACAAGTACTTGGACATGCGCTGAAATACCCCCTTTTGCGCCGAGCTTACCATAATGATAGCTGCTCTGTAACTATTTGCATGGGTTTTGAAGAATACAAGGCGATTTATCCTTTAAAGTATTGTTTTTTTATGTTGTTTTTTGATCTGTGTAATTTGGGTTTTTCTTCTTGATGTGTTACGTCATAGGTACTTTTTTATACCCATTGAACAAATTATCTAATTAATATACAATCTGGTTATTATATTAACGATGGTTACTGATAATCGATCTCTGCATGAAAAATATATATTTAAACGATCTAGGGATAATCAATGCATTGGGATATGACAAATTAACAGTGGGCCAAAACTTACTGCGCCCTGGTTTTACAGGAGTGGCAAAAACTTCCACCGCATTTTATGATAAAACGCTGTATTTAGGGGCTGTGAAGGCCGAATTGCCACAATTAACAGGGCTCTATCAACGTTACGATTGTAGCAATAACCGTTTTTTGGTTGAAGCGTATCAGCAAATCGCGGTAACAGTGGAACGCTATAAAAAAAAATATGGCGCTCATCGAATTGGGGTGATACTAGGAACCAGTACTTCCGGTAGTGCCGCTGGCGAAGCCGCTTTTCTGTATCATGAAACGTATGGCGTATTTCCACCACAATATGATTATGTACAACAAGAGGTGGGTAGCGCCAGCGGATTTCTTGCCGCTTATGCTGGCATAAAAGGAATACAGTACACACTTTCTACGGCTTGTTCGTCTAGCGGCAAGGCTTTTGCATCGGCGGCACGTTTAATTGCAGCAGGCATTTGCGATGCAGTGATAGTAGGGGGCAGCGATAGCTTGTGCGCGTTGACGATTCAGGGCTTTGCCACTTTAGAATCGCTATCGTCTTCCATTTGCAATCCATTCAGCGTCAATCGTGATGGTATTACGCTAGGCGAAGGTGCCGCATTATTTGTGATGAGCGTAGATCCAGCTGAAATTGAATTAACAGGCGTGGGTGAATCTTCCGATGGCTATCATATGACTACACCTGATCCTTCAGGGCTAGGTGCAAAAGTAGCAATTATGCATGCTTTAGCCAGTGTACAATGTTCAGCCCAGGAGATAGGGTATATTAATTTGCATGGTACGGGCACGCAAAAGAATGATGAAATGGAAAGTCAGGTGATAGCGGAATTATTTAAAACGAAACCGTATTGCAGTTCAACCAAGCCCTTAATAGGTCATACATTGGGAGCGGCTGCGGCGCAAGAATTGGCTTTATGCTGGTTTTTATTATCGTCAGAGTATAATCCACAACAACGATTGCCAGCACAATATTGGGATGGTAAAGTGGATCCTGCATTGGCAGAGATCAATATTATCAATACAGAGACCACTTGGGAGATTCCTCGCTTTATGAGTAATAGCTTTGCCTTTGGCGGTAGCAATGTAAGTTTGATCATCGAAAAAAATAGAGGTTAAGAGGGTGTTTGATTTAGAACGCACTATACCGCATAAACCACCCATGCGCTGGTTGGATCGTATTATTGCCGTTGATCAGCAACACGCTGTTTGTGAAACTAGAATTACTCAGGAACATATTTTTTATGTAGTTACGTGGGATAGGGTTAACACCCTCGCCTTTAGGCGAACACTTCAGTATGGTATCTTATGGATCTTGAGAGTAAAACTGGGTGTTGAAAAATG
>JBIPMB010000137.1:0-5798 GCA_044369355.1 Gammaproteobacteria bacterium
TAAAGCTAATATTCTTTGCTTCAATCACTATTTTCCCGGATTGTTCGCTTTTTTGTATTTGTAATTTGGCTGTACCTATCTGCTCGCGCCGACTTTGGCGTACTGCACGTAAGCTTTCTAATGCGCGTACCCGCCCTTCATTACGCGTACGTCTGGCCTTCACACCTTGGCGGATCCACGCTTCTTCTTGTTTAAGCTTTTTATCAAATTCTCTATTTTGCGTTTGCTCCACTTCCAATTCATGCTGCTTACGGTCTAGATACTGTTGATAATTGCCCGGATAACTACTTAACTTGCCACGATCTAATTCCACCATGCGTGTTGCAATACTCTGCATAAAAGTACGATCATGCGTTATAAAAATAACGGTGCCCGCAAACCCTTTTAAAAATTTTTCTAGCCAATCAATGGCTTCTATTTCTAAATGATTAGTGGGTTCGTCTAAAAGAATAATATCGGGATCTTTAACTAAGGCTTGTCCTAATAATACTCGACGCTTTAATCCGCCAGACAGGCTTGAAAATTCCATATCGGCTGGCAATGCTAATAACGAAATAATGGATTCTATTTTATACGATAAATCCCAACCATGCTCTTTGTCTAAGGATTGCTGCACCGTATGCAGTTCATTCAATATTTGTTCAGAACTATCATCGGCTAATTTATGCGTTAAGTCCTGATATTGCGCTAACAGCTGACCCAGTTTACCCAGACCCTGAGTGATTACCTTATAAACCGTTCCGCTCAGATTGCTAGGAACATCCTGATCTAACTTCGCAATCTTAATACCGCTTTGAGTGCTGATTTCGCCGCCATCTGGTTTGATTTCGCCATTGATCAATTTGAGCAAAGTAGATTTACCGGTGCCATTACGGCCTAAAATACAAAGGCGTTCTTTTGCTTCAATGACTAAATCGACCTTATCTAAGAGCGGATCAGCGCCAAAAGCAATGGAAATATTTTTTAAGTGGATTTGCGACATTTTACGAATGAGTTACCTTATTTTTCTGAACACGAAGTATACAACACCTCAGTCGTTTTTGCGATAGCCTCTCATTTCCTTCCGGGCGGAATAATTGCTCGATTATAGTACCAAAAATGCACCTTAACTTCTTAAAAGAAGCGTAAATGTATATCATTCGCTTTACAAGTCTTTAAAAAACAACGTAGAATCAATGGAATATCAATTTGGAATTGGAGAGTGTTCATATGCAAATTAAAAATACAACTGACCGCTATGGCATAGTCAGCAAGCTATTACACTGGGTTGTGGCATTCTGTGTTCTGGGCATGTTGCTGGTAGGCAGCCTATTAGGTGCCTTAGCAGGCCCTACTCAAGGTGCGGTTTATGGTTGGCATAAATCCTTAGGCATAACACTCTTGGCCCTCATGATCGTCTTTATATTGTGGTCGGCGCGTAGTATCAAACCCAGTTATCCTGCTGGCACGCCCTTTTCTCAATTGGCTTTAGCCAAAGTTGTGCGTTATTTATTATATATTTCAGTTACAGCCATGTGTTTATCGGGTTGGATTTTTACGACTGCCAAAGGTAAACCACCCATACTCTGGGGTTGGTTTAATTTGCCCGCACCATTAGTACCAGTATCCGATAGCTTAGGCCACACCGTTAGACAATGGCACACTTATTTAGCCTGGACTATTTTGTTCTTAGTGATATTACATCTGATAGGCGCACTGTATCATCATTTTGTGCGGAAGGATGATGTGTTAAAAAGAATGCTGTAGCGTAAATTTAATCCATTAGCCGATCTATTGTAGGGGCGCCTCGTGAGGCGCCCTAGCAACAAAGCACCTTACAATCATTATACGCAAATCTAGAATCATCCGCGTTGATTCTGGGCGGTCAGCTCCCCGCCCCTACAAACCCTCTCATAAATCACTGTCTGCACTTATCATCTCGCGTTTTATCCACACGATAACGGCCTGTTTTGCTGATCACCAAGCGCCAATCGTTACCCGTTTGCCGATTATCACAATATACAAAAGTACCGTTTTGTTGTTCTTTGCTCACTATGGGCTGATATTGCCAGTAATTGCGGCTGGGAAAACCAGAAAATATTAAGCTGCCGCTAGAACCGATGGCCGGTAATACCTTGATGCGATCGTTCTCTTTAAGCACTTGATGTTGATTGTCGTCATCAAAAAAAACCAATAATCCTTGAGACCAATTCGCAGCATCACAGGTATTTCCTTTTACAGTTTTACACAACGTCACCACTCGCCCTGATGATAAGGCATAACTTTCAGCCACCGTGATGGCCGAAGTTAACTGTACCAATGCACGCTTAGAATCAGCATAAGCAACCCATTCACGGTAAGAGTAAGTCGCAGCCGTAGCCATGATAGCCACAATCAGCAATGCCACTAATAATTCGATTAACGTGAACCCGGTAACTCTTAGTAAATTCATCCGTCTCTAATGCTTTGATTAATGGAATATGCAACATAGCATATTCCATTTAATTTGTAAACATTAACCTATCAAAAACACATCCCTATTTAGGAGCCCCCTTGTTGAATCCAAGCGATCTACGGACAAGGGCTGGAGGTGCTGCCGCTGGCTGAGGAGCTGATGCCTGAGCAGCAGCTGAAGCGGATGCTTGGGAAGCCGGTGCTTGGGCAGCTGAAGATTGGTTAGCGGGTGTAAAAAATGACATATTAGGCGCACTAGCCTGCTGAATCGCACTGCCCAGTGCGATCTTACTCATAAGTTTTGGTAAAACAACATTTAGAAAATTCTGATCTGCAGGTATATAGGTACACTTTTCATTTTCATCTTTTCGCCTCGCTCCACAAACACCATTATCAAAAAGATGATATGAAACACCAACACCCATAGCCTCATAAACAGTATTCGCTTGAATATTAATAATGTCTTGACCATATTGATCCTTACGCTTGCAAAGATACCATTCTTCATCACGACCCGTTATGTTCACAGTAACCGCTACCCAATCATTTGGCGTTAACGCAGAAGACGCGAATAATCTGCTAATAGGTGAACTTTGTGCTGGTGCTGAATTGGGAAGACTTGACGGTGCACTAGAACTAGACGACACACTAGAACTTGATGACGCACTATAACTTGGCGGTGCACTAGGACTTGGTAATGCACTAGAACTTGATGACGCACTAGAACTTGATGACGCACTAGAACTTGATGACGCACTAGAACTTGATGACGCACTAGAACTTGATGACGCACTAGAACTTGATGACGCACTATAACTTGGCAGCACACCAGGCACGCTAGGGGGTAATCCAAAGCCAGGTATATGTTCAATATCACTCAAGTTATAAACCGGTGCATTTTGAAAACCAGTAACATGTTGTTTCCAAAATGAGATCTCCTCAGGATCCCAAACAGACAACAACACATCTACATTTTCACCTGCTACAATCTGTTCCACACTAGACATTGCTGCGGCTATAGCCTTAGGATCATTCTTAAATGCCCCTCCTCCTATAGGCGTTAACACTAGAGGAACGCTACGACCCGTTGCCCGAGCTTGCAGAACTGCAGCGTGTGCTACAGCCTGATACTGAACCTTTAATAATTCATAACAGCACTGGTTGAGTAAATTCTTTTCTGCCTCTGTAGGAACTCCCTGCCAGCCCGTATCGGAGATTTGCCCAATATTAATGGCATAACAAGCCATGTGCGTCATCGTTCGCATACCATCCGCTACATACTGACCATTTGCCAGTTTTCTATGTCCTTGAACTCCTACTCTTTGTAGATTGGTGAGCAATTCTTTTCCATAGTTAAACAGCAGATTGAGTGCATATTGCAAATTCTCCATTCCTAACTTAGGCGTCAAATAACCATTTCTATAATTAAAATACTGCCTATAAGGATCGCACTTATTCAACCAAGCTTCTACCATGTCTCCTTGTTTACGAAAAGCAAGGCGCGATATGGCTGCATCAGGGGTAGTTTGCTGCAAAGCAGGACCTTGTGTGGGATCAAAGGCATAATCCGCAGCCCAAACAATATTGCTTGAACTAGGTGCTTCTAAGCAATTGCCTTGTGCCGCTCCTACAACAACAGCATTTTCAAAACAAAGTAAGCCTGGCGCTACATGTGCATCTACATGAGATAAGAATCCAAAGGTAGCGTGACCTTGTAATGAACCGCCAGCCGATTGTTTTACAACAGCATATGCATCCCCTAAAACATTCATTGCGACTAGCGGAGGACGGTAATCAACATAATTTTGGCCTATCATCTGTTGTATTATTCTGTGTTCACAGGCTTCTGGACTTTCTATTGCCCCATTAGGCAAAGGATATTGCTGCGCCAGCCAATTTCTATTGCCAGATAAAGCAGATTGCCCATTATGGATCTTCACTAATAAAACGGGCTTTGCAATGGCTGCAGGTGGCCATGCCTGTAAATGTGTTGAAATAGCCTGCGTATTCGCTACAACATTAGGCCCTTGTGCTACGATCCTAGCGGGTATCTGTGCAGAAGCAGCAGGTATCTGAGGAACAACAGGCATCTGAGGAACAGCATGCATCGGAAAAACAGCAGGTATCGGAGGAGCAGCATGCATCGGAGGAACAGCAGTTGAGGGGTGAAATGCTTCACTATTCTCCTGGGCACGACGACGACGACTATTCTGAGCATGTGGTTGCTGATCTAATTTTTCATCAATCCAACCAGCAATAGCCGGTAATACGCCTGCAAAAAAATCTGGTGCTATTCTGAAAGGGGTATATTTTGCAGATACTTTTTGGCTTGCTCTACATCTATTATCTGACCAAAGACGATATACGATGCCATTGGAATTTTCAAAAGCTACCTTGGACTGAATATCAATGACGTCTAGGCCATTGTCTTTACGCTTGTTAAGATACCAAGTTTCTGACATTCCCGTTACTGCATTTTGAATAGTGATCGGTGTCCATCCATCTTCATCGGTACAACCTTTCAATTTTTCAATAGCAAAGCGCTTAAAATTAACTCCCTGTGGTAAACATTGAATCATTGCCCCTTGATAATATTGCAGATCTACTTTGTTTGACAAATCATATCTTATATGCTGACACGCTTCTACTTGATCTTTTTCTATAGTAATCTCACAGTCACCATTCGGTTTATATTCTATTTTTTCACAAGCCATATTAAGAAAACTAAAAATGGTGCGTGGCCTTGCGTCTATTTCTAACCTTAACGCAGTCCGCATAGTTCTAAGTTCATCCGCGGTTATTGTAATCTTAGGCAAATGCTGCAAATGTATTTCGCGTAACCTAGAGAGACCTCCTTCATGCCTAAACGCATTGAGGCGATAACCATTGCTTCCGTCATAAACAATACGATTATAGGGAATATTCAGTAGATACAATGTACGCTTCATTTTACTTTGTGGATGATCAATGCCATTTTCATTGTCATAACCATCTAGACAGTGTTTATTCTCAGAAGATTTACACACTTCTTCATACAAACTTTGCGCCATAGAAGAGGTTAAATGTAGGTTACTCTTGTACTTTTCCTCAAGACGACGCATGATAGCACTTGATTGTGACTCTACTGTGGTCACAGAATAACCCTCGGGAGTTTCAACTAGCGTATTGGCTTTAACTCCAAGCACAGCTAACGCTACGCCTAGCCTTTGAATACCCACAGAATTCCTTAAAACTTCATTTTTGGGCTCTTTTTTCAAGGCTTCTTGTAAGCGGTAAATAATCCCCCTGGTTGACAGGAACTATTTAATTAAAGCTGGATCGATGTTGAAAGGCAGCAAAGCCTCAAGCTGTTCGATGGTGGTACA
>JBIPMB010000261.1:0-6093 GCA_044369355.1 Gammaproteobacteria bacterium
TGATTTCAGACAGTGGCAACCCATTATCAGCTGGCAAAATCCATTCAGCCCCTTTTTCGACACCTCATCGGTATGGGGACCCACTAGAGGCAGAGAGGTCTATGTGGGCATACGCGTTAAACTGAAGCCGAGTTGACCTTACTTGGACAGTATGATCTCAACACGCCTGTTCAGGATATTACCCGCTCGGTCCGTTGTACTGATAGCCGGACGATCTTTACCCGCATATAATATAGTAATACGCACAGGAGATACCCCTTTCTCTACCAAATGATTTCTAACTGCCTCAGCCCTATTGCGAGATAGGATAACGTTATAGTCGACTGAACCATCCAGATCGGTATGACCGATCAATATTTATATAAAAAGCTGATGTATTGCCTAGAGAAAAAACCAACCCTCGTATGGCTCGTCTCCAATCAACTCAAATTTTTTTTGCTGGATGATGTCGTTAACTCGCCTGGTAAGTGTTAATGTTTGCCCCTTTAGCAATAAATAATTATTTACAAAAGCCCTTATTGAGCTTATCTTTTTCTCTGCGATTATCCCCGACCAAGTCCAATCCGTGCCGCTGAATTCAACTATATGCGGAATACCCTCTTCGTCTTCGAAGCGAACCTGACAGTGTGTTTGAAAACTAATGTTTACCGCATATTCCACATCTACCTGGGCATCTTCGAAGATCGAGACCCCCGCAGCTTGCCTTTTGAAAAATTTTGATAACAGCGTACGCATGGTTTTCCATTAGATACATCGGCTAGTATTGTAGCTTTTCCTGCAAGTTGGACTGAGGCTTTTCAAATGATTCCCCACTCACTGCCTGCCGAATAGTAACCGTATTAGACGTCGCTCCCTGTAACCCACTCTTGTAGTTGATCCGATCAGGGCTAATTCCCTGTTTTTCGACCAGATAGTTGATAACGCTGACTACCTGATCACTGCTTTGCTGCTTCTCAATACGGGTAGGCCCGCTGTAACCGGAGATGGTATACCTGCTAGCAGGGTTATTTCTAATTTGAATAGCGACAGTTTCTAATGAAGCAATTGCCTGACTATCTAACCTAGATGAGCGTGGTAGAAAAGAAATCACTGGAAGAGGTGTTGGAGCCACTGGCGCTACAACCTCTTTGATAATATAAACCGTATCAGCGATCGGGCAACCCTGTTGCTGCACGGGGCCAGGGATCGTTGGACACTTATCTTTATCATCAACTACACCGTCACCATCCGTATCGCAAACAGGACAACCTGCATTAAGCGGAGAGCCTGGTAATCTTGGACACTTGTCGGCCCCATCTGGAACACCATCAAAATCGCTATCTAAGCAAGCATCGGAGCCTGCCGATGGTATTAAAACGGACTGAGCAACGGGGCTGGATGCTTTGCCGCCGTTTAACCTAACATAAAAACCCAATGCAAAAATTAAATTGTTCCGCAGCTGATTGGTAAGACCCCACCCATAATTGACTTCTGCTGTCAACATAATAGGACGGGTAGCTGATAAATACCGAAAACCCGCACCAGTTGGCAAGCTGGCATAAAAATTACCAAGTTGTGCATGCAAACCGGCATGCAAGTAGGGTGAAACAGGCTGCTTATCGGGCCCCACATGATAATACAGATCACCTCTAAAGCTGGTAAAGTTATCTTTTATGGACTTGATAGTAGGAACTGGCTTCGTACCCACCCTACCCGTTGAGAACCCTAAATCGAGCGAATAGGCCAACCTCGATCCTGTATTCCTATAAAAAGAGATGAGGAATCCAGAATTACCCCTTGATTGCAAAGACTGAGGCAAACAATTACATGTATCCTCAACTGGTGTTTCAGAAACATAGAAATCTTGTCCTTGAAAACGTAGTCCGATCGCGCTCCATTTGGCATTGAACTCAAGCGGATAACGCTTGGTAACAGGCAGAGACCCTTGCGCGTTAACCGTTGTGATTACCGAAATAACACAAACTGTCAGAAGTATGGAATATTGGAAAAACTTATTCATCGATTAGAATTTTTGTGTGAGTACTAGTTCAAAACCGCGGCGAACAAAACCACTTGTTCGAATACTGGAACTATTCATATCATAATGCAACGCAATACGTGTCTTATTGTAGTTGATCCCTACCGCAGGAATTAAGGCGTCTTTGATACGAACGGCACATCCCAATGAGATTGAAATATCTTGCTCATTATCAGAGGTAGCCTCATCATTTGGACGGTTATCTCCACTGACCAAAAACTGGTATTGTGTACCCACTAAGATTTCGCTGGCCTTGCCCTTCCAGGTACCGGTTCCATAAACAGCAATACTGCTTCTATCTGAATGGTACGTAATGCCGCCTTGCAGCCCGGTTGTGGGATTCATTTTAAAGTCAGCCAACTTATTATTTTCGGTAAAGGGGCGATTCAGATGACGTACGGATGCGCCAAGATACCATTCGACAGCTGTGCCCGTTTGAAATAAGGACGCACCTGCATGCAGGCTAAAGAAACTGAATTTATATCCTGCACGAAGCGGATCATTACTGACCGCACCGGTGATTGGACCATACTCATTAAACTGGTCGGGGAATGTACCGACACCCCCATATCGATTTGTTGTAAGGGTTCCCTGAAACCCTATAGATGCAAAAAGTCCGTCTCGATTCAATGGTTGAACATAAGATAAGCCAAGCAATCCGGTGGTACCCTTATAAAAATCCGTATTTGTTTGGTCAAACGCGGCCCCAACTGAGACATTAAAATAACCCCTGTCTTCGGCAGCCAAGCTATCTTTCCCCTTGCCAAAGGGCAAATTAACTAGCAACGCACCGGTACGAAAAGCCAAAAGATTCTGGTAACGTATATCCCTAAAATTAGCATGTACTTCGCCAGCCCTGTTTCGCTTGAGGGATTGATTATACCACTGACCCATTTGCTGCACATCGGCAAAATGCAGGTCTTGCGCCATTGACAAAGAAGTGGATCCAACCAGTAAGAAAAGTCCAAGTATTTTTTTCATATTATGCATTTAATAGATAGTTGTTGGTTTAGCGCATCAATGTGATCATACCTGTTTCACGCATAGGCCTTCCTTTACCATCCTGGCCCTGTACAACCCATATATAGGTTTCAGAGGGTTGCAAGACGCCTTTGTAGGTACCATCCCATGCTTTCAATTCGGTATAACACTCAAAGACCAGATTTCCCCAACGATTGTACACCTTGTAGCACTCAAACTTTTTCATTCCGGGGATAGAGGGCTTCACCGAATCGTTTTTACCATCGCCGTTCGGTGTAAAGCCAGTTGGCATATAAATTCCAGCAGTACAGGGCACTTTTACCGCTACAACTTGAGATGGTGCAGAAAGACAGCCATTAGCATTTGTGATGACTACCGTATAATCTCCCTCTGTTCTGGCAATATAAGTGTCCCCAACAGCACCCGTAATCGCAGTTCCATTTTTAAACCACTGATAAGTAACCCCCGCACTCGCCTTTAGAATAACACTATCCTCCTTACAGAATGTCAACGGACCGCTGGCCGTTATGGTAGGTCTGGCCGGAGCAGGCAAGATGACAGCTACGGCAACTCTTGCATTACCCGACTGATTGGCCAACACATTTGTACCGGTCACCGTAACATAATAGTTAGTGGTTGCATTGATCACAGGAGTAGTGTAGCTGGTGCCCGTAGCTAAGAGATTCGTTAGCGTAGCATCAGCATACCATCTGAATACGGGACTTGGAACGGTAGTGGTAGAGGCCTGCAGAGTCACGGTTCCGCTAATACAAACTGGTGAACTTGTAATTTGAATATCCTCAGGATCAGCCACAGACTGAACGGTGATTTGCAATGCAGCACTTGACGTACCACCTTGCCCATCGCTTATGTGATACTGGATCGGAGGCACAGTTCCATTATAATTAGGGGCAGGGGTAAATACATAGCTTCCATTTGAATTGAGAAGTATCGTACCAACACCTGGAATCGTAGCTGTGCTTCCAGCAGGATAGCTTATTCCACCGATAACGAAGTGCGTAACAGAAAGTGTATTGCCGTCAACATCCGTATCATTAGAAAGAACATTTCCGGTCAATGGTTGATCCTCTAATGTAGTACCGGTATCATTCACGGCAACAGGATTATCATTTACAGGCGTAATACTCAGGGAAAGTGTGGCTGAGTCGGTTCCGCCTTGCCCATCACTTATGGTATAAGTTGCCACTGGCACTGGCCCATTGTAGTTGGGCGCAGGAGTAAAGGTGTAAGCACCACTCGCATTGATGACCAGTGTTCCAACACCTGGTATGGTGGCAGTTTGACCAGCGGTGAACGTACCTGTAACACCAGCGATCGTAAACTGTGTAACCGATAGTGGATTACCATCTATATCGGTATCATTGGTTAATACATTACCAGAAACCGGCGTATCCTCTAATGTAGTACCCGCATCGTTATTGGCGTCGGGGGCGTCGTTGACGGGCGTAACGGTAATATTGAGATTAGCCGTATCGGTTCCACCTTGACCATCACTAACTGTGTATGTAATGGGGGGGACTGTTCCATTGTAGTTTGGAACAGGAGTGAATGTATAAGTACCATTTGCATTGACTACTATCGAGCCAACACCTGGAATGAGAGGATCGCCGTTGGGATCGGTATCATTGGTCAATAGATTGCCAGAAATAGCAACATCCTCTGCAACAGTTACCGCATCATTAACGGCATCGGGCGGGAAATTCACCGTCAATGTAGCAGATGCGGAAGTATCCGAACCACAAATAAAGCCATTTTGGAATGCGATCAGGCGGTATCGGTAGCCTTGCATGGCAGCCGTAACACCATTGATCGTAAGAACGGGAGTTTGAACACCGCTATACGGAGAGAGTGTAGGAATAGCTGTCCAGGTAATACCGGCATTTGTGCTTACTTGCCATTGGTAATTAATAGTACCTACCGATACTGTGGCCGTAGCGGAGAAGTTAACAGTAGCCCCAACACTACTCACCATTCCAGTAGGATCACCTGAAATAACCGGTGCTGCACCGGCCGTGGTGTAACTACTTCCGGGACTGGGGTAAGTAGCACCCACAACTTGCCCATTCGCATTCACAACAGGAGGGTTGCCGGTACCATAGAACATATTACCATCTGTTCCCTGTGCCGTTAAAGAATTATAAGCTTCGTTGGCATCAGAGCAACCATCATTGTCTGAATCAAGATCGAGGTAGTTTGGCGTACCATCACCATCCGAATCGGTTGGTGTACAGGGAGCGATTCCGTTGCAGCCGCTATCTTCTACGGCATCCAAAATACCATCGTTATCAGAATCAAGATCGAGGTAGTTCGGAATACCGTCACCATCCGTATCGGTCGGCGTACAAGGAGCCGTTCCATTACAACCCGCATCTTCTAAACTATCAGGAATGCCATCATTGTCAGAATCGAGGTCCAAATAATCAGGCGTACCATCATTATCAGAGTCGCGTGGAGTGGCCGGGGTTGGTCCCGCTTCAATAGAATCGGGAATACCATCGTTATCAGAGTCAAGATCCAAGTAGTTCGGCGTACCATCACCGTCTGTATCGGTCGGTACGCAAGGAGCTGTACCTGTACAGCCCGCATCTTCTATTGCGTCGGGAATGCCGTCGTTATCAGAATCCAGATCTAGGTAGTTCGGCGTACCATCACCGTCTGTATCAGTGGGTGTACAAGGCGCTGTTCCGTTACACACTGCATCTTCTATGCTATCGGGTATGCCATCGTTATCAGAATCAAGATCCAAATAATCAGGCGTGCCATCACCATCTGTATCGCGTGGAGTGGCTGGGTTTGGTCCCGCTTCAATAGAATCGGGAATACCATCGTTATCAGAGTCAAGATCCAAGTAGTTCGGCGTACCATCACCGTCTGTATCGGTCGGTACACAAGGAGCTGTTCCGTTACAACCCGCATCTTCTACTGCATCCGGAATGCCATCATTGTCAGAATCAAGATCCAGATAGTTAGGAGTACCATCACCGTCAGTATCAGTTGGTGTGCAAGGCGCTGTACCGCTACAACCTGCATCTTCTATACTATCAGGAATACCATCCCCATCGCTATCTCTATCG
>JBIPMB010000343.1:0-6077 GCA_044369355.1 Gammaproteobacteria bacterium
TTTACAGGTAAGGTGTACATGTCTCAGCATGCTTCCTATGAGAATGTTTCTTTACCGTTTAAAATAGAACACTTTGATCCAACCAATAGTAACATAGAAGACTATTCAATAGTCATACTACAAAACAATACAATCAATTACAAAGAGAGTACAGACTTCTTTTGGAGTCTTCGAAAGAAGGCTCCGAATTCTATCTTTGTATGTTGGGACTATGACAATCACCATTGGGTTGCTTTGTCGGTCATGGTTGCTATTTTAGTTGACATATACATTCCGGCCCATTCGGAAAATGTTAATGCGATTACCAAGTTCAATATGAATTCATTTGGTCCGATACCTTGTGGAACATTACAATGGAGCAAGGACTTCGCCAAAAAGAACTTAAAGAAGATTACCAATACAAATAGATCAAATGAACCTCTTGGTCATCATTTCGAATATAAGCATTTTACTTATCGTAATGGCATGATTCGAAAAGTCAATGAAGTATACAAAGAAGTTGCTTTAGTTCAACCAGTGTATCATGACAAGACACCAACACAAAGATTAGATGAATGGACCAATCATAAAGTCCATTGGGTCATGCCGGTATTCAACGACTTGCCTCTTAGATTATTCGATGCGGTATTTACCGGCGGCATTCCATTGATTCCAAAAACACTTCAAGGAAACAAGTACATTGCCGATTTCGAAGAGCACTGTATGTTCTACGGTATCGCGGACGTGATTGATCCAAAACCTATTACTGAGAGAGCGATTGCTAAATTTGATGCTGAGGGCGAAGCTGGTATTTTGAAACGACATAAGATGATGCTGAATAATCATCATATCGATACTCGATTTACCGAAATTTTCTCCCATATTGAGAAGGAATTTGATATCAAATTAAGTGCTTGACATGCGATACTGCAGGTTATATAATATGATTATGATAGGAGATCAAATATGGCTCGTGCAGAAAAGGTAGCTAATCCGAAAACAGCGGTCGTTGGTGCAGAACCAGATGCAACTAAGATTACCGCTGGTATTGAGGGATATGGAGTGAAGTTCATTACTGCAATGAACTGGTATTCTATTGACGGCAACAAAGCAGATGCTCGTAAGTATCTGCGAGAATATATTAAGAAAAATCGTCCCGCCGATCTAAAAGATTTCGATAAGGTGCCTGACAAGGAAATTCGTCCGACCTATGGTTGGGTTGCTCGAATTTTAAGCAAAGGTGCAACACTAAGTAATCATCATGTCGAAACCTTTAATCATTATCTACTCAGCATTCTTAAACCTGCTCAAGCTCCCGTAGTACAGAAAACCGTTATAGTTTCTAATAAACCCTCTATTCAAGATGCAATGAATGAAAAGATTGCCAATTACATTGGCACCTTGGAGGGAGCATATGATGACTATATTACTGACGGTACAGAGTTTTCTCTTGAAGCAGATATGAAATCAAAAGAGATTCCTCAAGCATATGTTCCGAAGATTGACGAGTGGGCAAAGCGCCGCCTGCGTGAATGGATTGAAATCACTGAAGGTAAAGATGCTCAACTGAATGAAGCATATGTTCATTACAGCAAGTCAAGTAGAAAAGATGTTGCTAAGTTCTTTGCTGCTATGGTTCAAGACTGCGAAAAGTATGGCGCATTTAAGAAAGCGAATCGTAAGCCTCGTACTGCTAAGCCAAAGACTCCGGCTCAACAAGTTAAGAATCTAAAGTACAAGACCAAAGATGAGGAACTCAGTATTAGTTCGGTGAGTCCAATGGATGTTGTTGGTGCTTCTGCGGTGTGGTTGTTCAATACGAAGAATCGTAAATTGTCAGTGTATCGTACAGACTCGGGTCAAGGTATTCAAGTCAAAGGTTCAGCTTTGCAGAACTATGATCCGGAGATGTCAGAGGTAAAGACATTGCGTAAACCTGCAGAGCAACTACAGGAATTACTCAATGCTGGTAAAGTACAGCTTCGTAAATATATGGATACCATCAAGACTAAAGGTGGAGAAGTAAATGGCAGAGTTAATCTTGATATGTTGATTGTGAGAGTGGTCAAGTAGGATAAATAATAATTTTAGAGTTATTATGGCAACCATTAAATTATCCTACTGTCAACTAATTAGAATTATTCTAGCTCAAGTTGGAGGAAGCCCTCTTCAACAAGTGTTCACTCAGTTGACTCAGGGCATGCCTACTATCTCAGTTAGATCTGGCTTGTTTTCTGAGATGGCTCAAATGAAGCAAGTCGTTGATGAAATCACTAATAGAATTCAACAGCTGGTAAAAGATGTGAATGACTATGAACGAATGGCTAGAGAATTGGCTAATCAGTTCATGAAAAACCCAATGGCAACATCTTTGAATGCTTTGATTACTCAGGTAGAAGCAAAGATAGCAGCATTAGAAGGAGCAGGAGATACTACATCTGAGCAATATACTTCGTATGTAGCATTAAGAACTAATCTTCAAGAATACTTAGACATAACTAATAAATTGTCTGGTGTCACTCCTGCATCTGGAGGGCAAACTTGTGGGCTAGCTGATCTATTAGGTAACGGTTGCACTCCTGCCAAGAATATTCCGGACATAGATTTAAAGACATTGCTTGGAGCATTAACCAAACAAAATTTAGTAAATGCCTTAACGGCCAAGATAGTTGCCGGTACAGGCTTTGATCAACTTACCACAAGTATTGCTGAACTAAATAATACTGTTCTTAACATTAGAAATAGTTTTACCAATATCTTTACAAAGCAGTTTATTAAAAATGCAGTGGCTGGATATGTAAATCAGATTCTATTTCAACTTTTAAGTGGCTGTGCAAATGATGTTATGCAATTGACACTTAAAGATTATACTGGAGACTCATTCTCCGGATTTGATGGTTTATTTTCCTTACCAAGTTTAAGCTTAGGTGGAGGTACAAGTGGTTCTAAGTCTATATCTTTAACAGGTGATTTTTCTAATGTTGTAGTAGGGCAAACTGTTACCGGGACAAATGTCTTAGCCAATACTAAGATTGTTCATATCTATGAAGGTAACAGCACTATTGTTCTTTCTAATACTTCCAATGGTGTTATATCAAGCAATTTAGATTTTACTTTCTCTAACGTCGGTAGTAACATAAGTATAGTAAATGCTATTATTGAAGCAACTACATATCTGCAAAACATATATGGAAGCGGCAATGTTGCTATGGCTAATGGATACGTGGTAGCAGATGGTAATGTAGTCTTTTATTCAAATATTGTAGATAATTTAAACATAACTGATACAGGTATATAATGATCGTTGTTGATTTTAATCAAACTGCTATCTCAAATTTGATGGCAGAAATTGGTGGCCGAACTGACGTTGAACTTAATGTTCCTTTACTTCGCCATATGATTGTCAATTCTCTTCGAGGATACAAGCAAAAGTTCGGAAAGGAATACGGTGATCTGGTTATAGCCTGTGACAACATGCGCTACTGGCGTCGTTCGGTTTTCCCTCTTTATAAAGCAGGTCGTAAAAAGGCAAGAGAAGAATCTGGTTTCGACTGGAAACTTATCTTCGAAACATTAAGTACTATACGTGATGAAATTGATAAGGTGTTTCCTTATAAGGTTGTTAATGTAGACGGAGCTGAGGCAGATGATGTCATTGCTATTTTGGCAAACTGGTCTCAGACAAATGACTTAACTAATGTAACTCCCTTTAGTGACGGCGATCCAAAGCCCTTCTTAATTATTTCTGGGGACCATGATTTTATTCAACTTCAGAGGTTCAAGAATGTTAAACAGTTCTCGCCAATTCAGAAAAAATATGTCAAGCCTGACTCAACAGCGGAGGAATATGTGGTGGAACACATTATCCGCGGCGACAAAGGAGATGGAGTCCCGAACGTCCTATCACCGGATGATTGCCTCGTCAATGGTGAACGACAAAAACCAATCTCATCGAAGAAGTTAAGTGAGTGGATTAAAAATCCTAGCTTGATGCCGACGGATGCAGACTTCATCAAAAATTTTAATAGAAACAAGCAATTAGTAGATTTCACTTGCATACCTACAGAAGTTAGTAATGCAATTATAAATAATTTCGAGAATCAACCTGACAAAAACAAAAGTATGCTTTTAAATTATTTCGTTGAAAATAGAATGAAAAACATGCTTGAATTACTAGAGGAATTTTGATGAAAACTACTGTACCACAAGTATTTGAAGAAGTAGAAAAGCAAAAAACAAAACAAGCTAAGATTAATGTCTTAAGAAATTATGACAGTCAAGTTTTACGTGGTGTTCTTGAACTAAACTTCATTCCCCAATACAAATTATTGCTACCAGAAGGAGCACCTCCGTTTAAACGTGATGACAGAACCCCAGATGGTTACTCTGAAACTAATTTGTACACCGAATTTAGAAGAATGTACATTTGGTTGAGACCTGATGCTAATGTTTCTAAGATGAAACGTGAACAACTGTGGATTCAGATGCTTGAAGGCTTGCATTGGAAGGAAGCAGATCTGCTAAATCACATGAAAGACAAAAATTTGACCAAGTTATACCCATCTGTCACCTATGATTTGGTAAGTGAGGCGTTTCCTGGCATGTTACCACCTAAACCAGCCGAACCTGAGCAGAAAAAAGCTAAGGGAGGTATCAGTAAAGTCCCTTTGGCTGGATCAAACGCCTAATTTTTCGAGAAAAACGAGAAATTTTGGTCGAAGTGCCTAAAATCGAGTGGGAAGACCACTCGAAAATACCAAAAGATGCCGTTTTGGACCCAAGAAATTACAATTATCACCGATACAGAGCATTTGACAAGTGAAACTAAAGGCATTATAATAATGATATATTATAGTGAGGTGAATTATGTCCCTAGTAGGTCCTTGGCTCAACGATTTAGGTAGCAAAAAGCGTAAAGTTAAGTATGCTTCGGCAGAAGCGAAGAAGCGTGATCTAGAGTTACAGGTAGAATGGCAACAACTGAAGGCTAAGATTGACAAGACAGCCAAGGTTGTGCCATCTCGTCCCCTTACTCGCCCATTTCCCAAGTTAGGTCCTCCACCTGGTCGCACTACCAATGCTCATATCAAGAGTCATGATAGTGGTATAGGTGTAGGTGCCAAGAAAGCAGTACCAGTTTATACCGGAACCAAGATTATTGGTATTGGCACTATGCATAAGTCGAATGCTGTGCCTATTTTTAGTGACGACGATGCGAAAGCAATTTCATCTATGCGGAGATAATTATGACTATTCCTACAAGCCCTGCAGACCGTAAGGCTATCTATGATTGTATGCGAGAGATTAGTGGTTCTATGACTCGTATTGATGCTGAACGAGAATTTATTCGAGAAGCAATCAAGAATATTTGTGACGAACAAAATTTGTCTAAGAAAACCTTTAGGCGAATGGCAAAGACTTACCACAAGCAAAATTTCAATTCAGAGGTTGAAGAACACGAAGAATTCGAAACTTTATATGAAGCCATTACTAATACTACTACAATGGATAAGGCAGCATGAGAGAGCTCTATATCCTTGAGGCAAGATGGCATGATAAACTGAAAAGAGTCAGGCAAAACGAAATTGTTGGTGTATATGCTGATCTTAAAAAATTAGAGAAAGCCAAAACTGCCGTAATGATTAGACCTCATGATTACAAGTCCATATCTTTTTCAATAAAAACGGAGATACAACCATTTCATGCTTAAATTTTAAGCAAAATATGAATAACCTTTCGGTTGACATGGGTATCTTTTTCCTATATAATAATGAAATAGTGGAGATTCTGATGAAAACTGAAAAACGCCGTAATCCTGTAGCAAAAGATCTTCGTACGCCGAAGTATCGTCCTCGTATCGTAGAGGACAAGACTGCGTACAAGCGCAAACTTAAGAATGACCGCCAAGCTAACGTAATTTATTCTTGATAGGTGATATAATGAACGTATTTGAAATTCTTGAAGCTCTTGCTGCAGACAATTCTCGTCTTGCCAAAGAAGCAATTCTTCGGCAGCATGCTGGTAATGATATGTTGAAAGAAACATTTCGACTAGCATATGATCCTATGATTAGTTATTACATTCGCAAAATCCCAAAC
>JBIPMB010000131.1:0-6073 GCA_044369355.1 Gammaproteobacteria bacterium
GTCGCGACCGAGCCCCCATGGATGGGTTTACGGCGTGTTTGACACAACGGCAATGGTGACTTTGAGCTAGCAGTCTCAGGACTCAATAAGAAATAGTGCATCGATCCCGCATCTTCATTGGCGATGGGTATATACGCACACATTTTAAAACCTTACAAAAGAAAAATCCCTCTACTAATAATATCCATATCGAAAAAATAGAGTTACAATTAAAGCAACATGCTGTTACAGCCCACATCTATAAGCCGAAAAATATAAAAACCCCTATGCCCATCATTATTTTTCATCCTGGAGGTGGTTTAGCATTAGACATGACAGAAGAACACGCACAAGCATGTATCACAATGAATCAAACAGAAAATGCCACCGTTATCTGTATTCAACCGCCACTTGCCCCTGAGAATAAATTCCCAGAAATCCTGAATGCTGCCTACGATGCTACTGATTATTTTTATAAAAATGCTGATCAGTACGGTCTTGACACAAATCAATTTATTATTACTGGTTATAGCATGGGGGGAACCTTAGCGACTTTAATCACTAATAGAATAGTACACTGTAAAACTTTTACTATTGCAGCATTGATACTTATCAGCGGAGTACTAGATATTACCTCACCGCCTCTGAAGGCTGAAAATGATTTTATGTTCGATGCAAGTATTCACTTAAAGTTTATAGAAATGTGTCTTCCTGTAGGCATAACACTGGATGAGATTAAAAATGATGTATCATTTGATCCTATGGCTAGTCATTTCTCTAGTTTCCCAGCTACATACTTGATTACAGGCGAATATGATGCATTTAAAGCAGATTCTATCAAGCTAGCAGAATTACTCCAAAAAGCAGATGTCCCAGTCAGTTTAACCATTACTGCAGATCAAATACATAATACTCTGCTTTTACATTCGGTTAGCGGAGATAGTCAAGATCCCGTTGTTGTGGCTGGAGAAAAAGCAAAAGAAGTATTTTTGTCAATTGATTTAGCCAGCAACCTATTTTGATCTTGGCATCAGGCGCTAATAGAGATAGCATCAATAAAATTTTTTATTACTGGCGCTACTAAATCTCCGCTCCAATAAACTTTAGCATGATCAGCATCGGAGAATACATGAAAATGTGACTGATAGCCAGAAGATTCTTCTAATCTCATAGATAGATCCTGTAAATTTTTTACCGTAGTCTCTTTTGACCCCACATAAATTAAACTAGGCACTTTGATATATTGAACAAAGTCTAAATAGTTAAACCATTCAGATGAGTTCGCTGCCAAAACTGACTTAGCATCATTTGCCAAAAAAGCATTTCTGACATCTTCATTAGAAATTTTGTTTCCTAATAAATTTTCAAGCTCAGAGACATATTCTTTAATACCAACAGCTAAAGCTTTCTTAATTTCATCCTTAAATAATGCAAAATAAGGTGTTGCAAAAATATAAGACTTAAAACGGTCCGGATGAAATCTTGCCAAAATAAAGCACATAGCAGCCCCTATCGATGCCCCTAAGCAATGCGCTTTTTCAACTTTTTCATGATCTAACACAGAAATAGTATCTTCTGCCCTGCTCTTCAAGCTATATTCCATAGGATCGTGCGGTTTACTGCTTTGCCCATAGCCTCTACTATCAATTAATATTAATTTATAGTTATTTTTTAATAAGGACACATACTCTAAGGTATGCCAATTACGAATACAATTGCCATTGCCATGATGAAAAACAAGAACCTCTACTCCATTACCGATAACTTCATAATTGATCGCAATTTCCGTATTGGTCTGTACATCTTTCCTCACAACCTTAGGCATAATATTTCCTATATTCTTTACAAAAAACATTTTCTTGCGTCAAGCGGCTCGATTTAATTGGCGAATTGAATCGTTCACATCGCATTCAAAGAAAATTGAATCAAGATAGCATACTTCAAAAGTATTTGGCAATGCACCGCGTTGAATACGCTTAAAGCCATATTTATCATAAAATTTATGCGCTGCCTTTAATGTATCTACAGTGCCCAAATATAAATTTTTAAATCCATGTTTTTTTGAAGCTCTGAATAAAGCGTTCATTAATTTTTGAGCCACTCCTTTGCTTCTATATTCTTTTATAACAAAGAATTTCTTAATCTCACCTTTAGTGGCATCTATTTGCTTTAAGCCTACACTCCCAATAATCTTACCATTATCGTCAATCGCATACCAAAAATTATAGGAGTTTTTGTAGTAAAAATTTTGTTCTGCTTTTAAGACACAGCTATTAATAGCCTCCTTTATAGGAATAGAAAATTCATTTTTTTGTATGTTTTCAATCATGTTAACTATTTGCTTTCTAATAGTCCGCGAAGTAGATAAGGTAAGTATTTTTACCCGTTCTCTTAGCAATCTACTTTTCTCCAATGCCGATGAATATCTATCTATAGATTCAGTGATTTTCAACATTTCTGTTTCATTCAGAAATTCAAATGCTCCCTTTATCTTATTATGAGAAAATTTATCTATCTTCTCAATAACGTTTTTCCCTGCAGCGGTTATATGCACGTGTTTTTCTCGCCTATCTACACCTATTTTTAATTCTATAAGCCCATCTTTTTTAAGAGATTTAATGAGCCCTGATACTTTAGGCAAAGAGATAAGCAGTAAATTCGCCAGTTTAGATAAGGTAATACCTGGCTCCTTATCAATTTCTACTAAAGCATGCCAGTGTGCTGGTGTAGCATTAACATCGGATTGATCAGGCTGTAGTAACCCTAATTCTCTCACCAATTTTCTTGATAAATGGCGTAATTGCTCTATTTGTTCTTTTTTCATACTAACCTCAACTTATTCCATACAACTATTCTAACAGAAATGCTTTCAAAATGAAAGTTTATTTGTTATAATATTTCCAAATATATCATTTTATCTGAGGTAATCTATGTCATCTCTTGTTAAATTAGAAAAACGGCGTTATCTGGATAATACGTATCTATTTGAATTAAAGACCTTTATAGTCAGCCACGGGAAAGATGATAGAGGATCTTACGTCTTGTTGGATGAAACGATATTCTACCCACAAGGAGGCGGCCAACCTTCCGATGAAGGGGTATTACAAGGCGATAATCTACAGATAAGCGTAACCATGGTACGCCAAGTGGATAATGAGATCCGTCACTATATAAGCGCTGATAATCTACCAAACTTAGAAAATCTGCGTGTAAGCTGTTTTATAGATAAAAATAAACGTCTCCTAAACGCCAGATATCACACCGCTGCTCATTTACTTGGCAATGTTGTAGAATCGCTATATCCTAAGCTCAAAGCAACCAAAGGTCATTCCTTTCCCAATCAAGCCTATGTTGAATTTCAAGGTGCTGATTTACCCGATGTTATAAGACTACAGGATGCGCTTACTCAATCTATAAACAGCACTCTTGCAATAAAAATCTTTGAAATTAGTCCAGATACCTTTGAACAGCAATTTTATAAACTACCCTATTCGATTCCAGCAAATAAAGCCTTTCGTGTAATGCAAATTGCCGGACTATCTCCCATTCCTTGCGGGGGTACTCATTTGTCAAATACCAGTGAAATTGGTAATATGATCATCGGTAAAGTTAAAGCAAAAAATGATATTGTGCATATTTCGTATGGGCTAGTATAAAGTATTTTAATGAAAAGGAAATAAATATAAATGGAAAAAGCAATCAGGCGCTTAACGACAGGTATTAATTTAGAGACCAATGAGTCTCTTATTATTGCCGATGAATCTGTAAATAGACTTATTCCCTATACTAAATACCCGAGTTTCCAAATACAAGAATTGTTTTACAGTGAAGAATGTCCCTTGTCATTAACAACTCGTCATATAGTAAAGGAATATGATATTGATTTACCAGAAAAAGCGATACGCTTTCTGAAAGTACGTATGCCCACCAAAACAGAAATAACAGCAGATTTAGTGCGCGCAGGCGAACCCGTCCCCGAAGATTGGCATAAATTTAATCTACATCGCACAGATTCAATTGATTATATTTATATTCTCTCTGGCAGTATTACTTGTGTTGTCGGTACAAAAACAACTGAATTATCTGCCGGAGATTTTGTTGTACAAATTGGCCCCGAGCATACGTGGCTCAATGATAGTGATGAACCATGCTATATGCTTTGTATCATGATAGGTATAGCAGCGCCTAATAATGAAGAAAGAAGAAAAACCACTTTTTAAGGACAATCAAAATGAATCAAAAACTCGCTAAAAGTGCACAAAGCGTACAAGATGCCTTGGCGCAAAAAGGCTTAGAATGCACCGTGGTAGAATTATCTGACAGTACTCGAACAGCCCAGGATGCAGCTGCTGCCATAGGGTGCGACGTGGCACAGATTGTTAAATCATTGGTTTTTAAAACCAAGCTTAGCCATCAACCTATTTTGATCTTGGCATCCGGATCTAATCGGGTGAATGAACAAGTCATCGAATCGCATCTAACTGAAAAAATGACTAAAGCCGATGCCGATTTTGTCAGAGAAATTACGGGTTTTGCAATCGGCGGTATTCCACCTATTGCCCATAAACAAAGTGCAGTGTTTAACCTGAGAGGCAACGATTTATTTGAAATGACCCAAGGGAAAGTCATTGCGATCTGTTAAAATCATGTTTAAAGTTATGTTTCTGCTTTAAAAATACTGAATTTGAAGCTAATCCAAGCAATCACGGCCAATGATATCACTACTACAGCCAGTGGGATTTGGCTAGATTCGCTGGGAATGGCAATCACGCCCGATAGTAACGCGGATAACAGCATTTGAATGAAACTAAACAATGATGCTGCAGTACCAGCCATATGAGATAAATCTTTTAATGCAACGGCAATGCTCATGGACCAAATTAGTGCTTGCGCAAAGGTCGCTATCATCATCGGTATAAATATCACATATAAATTAAGAGTATTAAAGATGACTCTGCCCAATAACATTGTGACCCCCGCAATCAGCATTAATGCTATACCTGCTTTTATCAAGGTATGACTTTTAAAGGTTCTCAGAAAAAAACGAGTAGAACTGGTTGAAATATAATAAACCGCAGCAATAATAAATGTAAGCCAGCCATAAGCCGATGGACTATAACCTAATGTTTTCTGAAACAGAAAAGGCGTCATAGTGTTATAGGCAATAACAATACCATAAGCGGCAACACCTCCTATTAGACAATACAGAAAGCTTTTCATTTTAAGGATTAATAGAATATTTCTGGTCGTTTGCTGGCAAAATCCTGTAAATGAAATAGTGCGATCTATCTTTTGATGCGTTTCAGGTAATAGCCATAATACGCTGATCAATAATCCTAAGCTACAGATTAATAAAAAAACAAAATCTGCTCGCCATGAAAAAAAGTCTAGTAACTGCCCTCCTATAACTGGAGTCACTCCTAAACCAAAAGCAAATCCTGAAGACAAATAGGTTACCGCTCTTACAAAGTCCTTGCCGGTAAAGCAGTCACGTACAACTGCCCTACCCAATACCATACAGGAACCCATGCCTAAGCCTTGAACGATTCTAGAAAGTAAAAAGCCAACATAGGATTGAGCCAATATGCTCCAAAAACACGCGACTGAAAATATAACGAGTCCTATCACAATCAGTCGTTTTCTACCAAAGCGATCCGACAATATCCCATAAAATAACTGTGAAAATCCAAAGCCAAATAAATACGCTGTCAACGTAAATTCCACTGAGGAAGAGGTGACCTGAAATTGTTGCGAAACCTGCAAAAAGGCCGAGGTATATAACACTAAGCCTGCCTGAGTAAAAGCAGCCATCAGGAAACAGAAGATAATGATGCGTTTTGTGGTCGTTTGGGAGGTTTTCATATCTATCTCCTGCTACTCTAGCCAATTGAACACTGATACATATTGTGCTATTATATGTCATAGCATGTATTAAGTCAATAGGAGCCCTTTATAATATGCGTTATAACCCCAATGAAAGCACCTCCGCTTTAACTAAAAAAGCTGCTGGTTTATTTGTACGCCTATCCAATCAACGCCTTAAAAAACAAGGCATTACCCATGCTTATACGCCGTTTTTAGTACAATTATGGGA
>JBIPMB010000132.1:0-6069 GCA_044369355.1 Gammaproteobacteria bacterium
GAGTACTTGCACCTATAGATTCTTGTTCAGAAATACTTCCTCTTATGGGACAAACAACCTCGCGATATTGTTTATACGCATCAAAAAATAGAGGGGCACCGTCTTCGATTTCAAATTCTTGGACTGTTGTCTTTTGTTGCTCAAAATCGGGAGCGTCATCTCTGGCTTGCCCGCTTTTCTCCTCTTCTTTCTCCTTGGCCTGTTCGCTTTTATCTTCCTCTTTTCCTGCTTCTCTTCCTGCTTCTTTTCCCATGACCACTTCGTTTTTATCTTCTTCTTTCTCTACGACCTGTTCTGATTGTTTTACGTGTGCATCAAAGGCACTAAAAATCTGCGCTAAATTCTGCAGTACACCATCATGACTATCATCTCTAGGCAACAATGAGTTTTCAGGATCTCTCAAATGAAAACGTGCTACATCGATGAAGTTTCCTCCTATGAATCCTTGAATCTCCTCAGCAATCTTTAAATTATTACAAGTTAAATAGGCCATCATTGCAAGGCTATATGCTAGAAGCGGATCTTCTTTTAGCTTTTTTTTAGCATTTTCAAAATCCTGCGCCGCCTGAAATTGGCCACTATTAACGCCTCGCTCTAATCTTTCCCTATTTAAACGCTTCAATTCTTTCCATTCAAGTTCACGGTGGTATTTATAAGCGTCAAAAAGTTTTTTGGGATTATAGCTAGAAATCAACAGGAACTGTGAATCGCAAGCGCCGTATGGCAATACTGCTTCAACAAAATGTTGGTCAAAATTTTCAGCAATAAATCTACTAATGCGCGCTCTATATTCTGGCGTCGCAGCCAGCGCATGTGCCAGCTTTGCCAAATAATAGGCCGATATTTTATCTGCATCCACACCTGTACCTTCTAATGCTGCTTCAGCCAATAGAAGCAATGCGCCTGGATGACCTTGTTCACAAAGCGCAATAAGTCTTGGTTCGAGTTTTGAACCAGCTAATAGCGATGCCCCCCCCAGAAAAGAATTTATCAGCGCTTCAGCCTCTACTTGATTTTCAATTGGCTTGAAAGGCCCTTGCTTTAGCCTTTCCATTTCAGCTTGTCTCTGTCTTTCTTCTTCTTTGATAAATAACCTTTTCCTTTCCACTTCAGCACGGTATTGTTTTTCCGCTTCAATACTTTTATTCAACACTTGATTCAATTCGGTCAATCTTTGTTGATACACTACGGCATCCGCATACATTTTTTGAGGGCTATTTCTCCCAATAAAAAATGCATTTTCAACAGGTGCTAGTTCATTTGCGGACAGATTATTATCGACTATCAATGATATAACTTTCTTTCTGAATTTTTCCCTTTCCTTTGAATCCATCTTTTTATCATTGCCTACACAAAGATACGCTAATTTGGCAAGATAATAGGCTGCATTTCTATCCTGTGGTACAGCTAAGCCACATAATTCCCCTCCGTTAAGGGCAACAGCAGCCAACCCTAGTAAATGCCAGGGCATTTGAGCGGATGATCTGCCCGACGTTAATGCGTCGATAAATTGTTTAGCCTCTACATTGCCATCTAAGCTCGAAATTGATTTGCTCTGTTTGTTTGATGGCGCTGATCTCGATAGATGCAGTCTAGCACGCATGTCGTCTGTCATGCGAACGAGGGCTCTGTCTTGAGAGTCAACCATTTTATCTTCATCTAATGCATCTCTTTCTGCTTGTGACAAACACAATATTCTATAAATATCACAGGGTTTAGCTCCGTCTATTTCAATAGGATCATATCCCTCTATTTCCGGTAATGGATTGCCTTTAAAACCAACCCGTTCTATAAACGCTAATATCTCTTTCTTATCCTCCTCGCTCGTTGCTAATTCATGCGCCATCATCAGCAAATGATAGACAGCTTTGCGATCTGAATGATTCGCTTTGAACCGTCGCAGTGCAAAACTAAATATCGTCTTGTAGTCATTCAGTGGATGCATTTCATCAACGAACAGTTCAGCCATAACGCTATTGAATAAATTTTCTCTATTATATTTTTCATATAAATCCCGGGCTGAATTAACACTCCGAATCCCATCTTGAATGCCTATTTCAACAAATTTCTTTAGATTATGATTTATATATTGGGCTAATCCACTTTCATTAATAAAACTTCGGATAGCATTTTTTCCACTCTCAGTTCTTGCCAGTGTATAGGCAAGCCGCGCTAAATAATAGGCCGATACTGGATCCGACTGAATAAGTGGCGACTCTCCCATCAAGACCATTCGAGCCAATTTGAATAAGGCCCCTGCATCGAGGTGATAGCATAAATTTAGAAAGTCTGGTTTGAAAACTCTAGGTCTAGAACCTATAAATGAACCATTTGCTTTACGAGAAAAAAGACTCTCCTCTTTATAGAAAGGTTCCCTTATTAGTTGCAAACGACTATTTTCTTCCGTTATACAGGATATAACTTGGTTCTTTGCTGAGTCATTCAATCGTCCATTTACTTTATTTTTATCATAGTGTATACATTGGATACTCATATTGCATTCTGGATTTTCTTTTTGAAAAAGGAGTGCTATTTCTCTAACCGCTTCTATATTGTGGATTTCATCATCTATGAAGCATAAATTCAATCTTTTTGGCAAACCCCGCTCTTTTAGTTTTCTTAAGAAATAGTGGGCCATGATGGCTTTTCCTAGACCACCATGCCCACGAAGTTCATCAACCTTAGTCAAAGGATTACTACGTAAAGCATTCATTTGCTCATCACTCAGTAGTTTTTCAGAAATATCCAAGTTAAACCCTTTTTGACCTATATCTGCTTTAATAAGGCCCCATAAATCATTCGAGGCCTCTTTTTTATCTGGTATATTTTGAAAGACTTCTGGGGGAACATCTCTAATCGTCCCTTCTATAGGCTCTATTTTCTTTTGTTGATTTTCGACATACATTGCATAATGTATAGTAGAGTTTTGCGATTCGAGATACAGTTGAATATAAAAAAGTTTTAACCTACTTTTACATCCATTAAATTCATCTAAATTTTTACATAGTAGAACTGCTGGATTTCCAAAATTAGTACTTTTAGTAACATAAAAATCAAAACGCATGCTGGCCTGTTCTTTTTCTTTAGATGAGGGCTCTGCTGCAGAACCCTGAACTCTATTACGTTGCGTATAAGTATCATAGGGCAAAATAAAATCATTATATGCCGCACCCAGGCCGTTATTGTATGCGGGATCTGCTGGAGTAATAATACCTTCAATATGGAATCCAGTTTTATCCCTATGTTTGGCACTCAATTCACTGCGCGACACCTTATATTCAGCGTTCCCCGGTTCTCCCGAACTTTTTCCAGCATCCTTCATATCCATATTCGTAAAATACCAATTCTGCGAGTTGAGTAACCGTAGCGCAGTTAACTTATTTGGCATAGACCAATTTATAGGATCTCTAGTTGTTTGCCCGTTAGCGTGTGGGGCATCATTCGCCATCATATGGCTGAATAGTAATACGCTGTCTACATCAGATAAGATAATGGTTATTTCTGTTTCTTCTTTTGGCAGACTGGACGAACTGGATGAACTGGATGAACTGGATGAACTGGATGAACTGGATGAACGCATAGATTGCCTAGATGTTGCCATGTTATTACCCTCATTGCTGTTTTTTAGAATTTCCTAGGGAACATAATACATATCCAAGCTTAAGGAAATATTAAGGGTCGATTCTTTTTATTCAAAAAACTCTGGATAATGGAAAAAATAGTCAAATTCTATTGAAATATTTCTGCGTAAACGGCTAAATTTAAAATATAATTACTTAAGCTGATTTAATATTGGCCCACAATAGTATGGACTCCGGTATAAACTTATGACTCTAAAGGATAAGCTTGTAAATCTCCAAAACAACCCTTCATTTTACGGTTTCTTTACTGGTATAATGCCCTCCTTAGATAATAATCGGGATTCTCACACATCATGGCCAAAAAAAATATATTCTATGCCCAATCGGGCGGTGTTACTGCTGTTATCAATGCCACCGCTTGTGGTTTGATTGAAGCGGCCAGAAACCATAAAAAAAGCTTCGGCAAAGTACTGGTAGGCCGTAATGGCATTTTGGGCGCTTTGCATGAAGAATTGATCGACACGTCGCTAGAATCTAAAGCGCAGATCCGTGGTTTGTACCACACTCCCGCTGGCGCTTTCGGCTCTTGTAGATATAAATTAAAAAGTTTAACGGAATATAAAGCTGAATATGAGCGCTTAATTGAAGTGTTTGCGGCTCATAATATCGGTTATTTTATGTATAACGGCGGCGGCGATTCTCAAGATACGACGCATAAAGTAGCGCAGATGAGTCTACAAATGGGTTATCCCTTAACCTGCATAGGCATACCCAAAACAGTAGACAACGATTTACCCATCACCGACAATTGCCCTGGCTTTGGTTCGGTAGCCAAATATGTCGCCGTATCCATACGCGAGGCGGGCTTAGATGTAGCTTCCATGGCAGCCACCTCGACTAAAGTATTTATTATGGAAGTCATGGGCCGTCATGCGGGCTGGATAGCCGCGGCAGGTGGATTAGCCGCCGAGCAAGAAGGCCAAGCACCCCATATCATATTATTCCCGGAAGTAGAGTTAAACCAAAAAGCCTTTTTAGAAAAAGTCGATAAAACAGTTAAAAAATATGGTTTTTGCGCCATTGTGGTCTCCGAAGGTGTACGCAACAGTGCGGGAGAATTTATTGCCAGCGCTGGGTTAAAAGATGCCTTTGGTCATATGCAATTAGGCGGTGTAGCGCCAGTGATGGCACAACTCATTAAAAGCGAATTGGGTTATAAATACCATTGGGCCGTATGCGATTATCTACAACGCGCCGCGCGCCATATCGCTTCTAAAACCGATGTAGAGCAAGCTTATGCACTGGGTTATAAGTCTATCGAATTTGCCTTGGAAGGCAAAAACGGCATTATGGCCACCATCGTGCGCAAGGCCGGTAAACAATATCGTTGGAGCATAGGCACGACGCCTTTAGAAAATGTCGCTAATCAAGAAAAGTGTTTGCCTAAACAGTTTATTCGCACCGATGGTTTTGGTATTACAGAGGCATGTCGCGATTATTTAACGCCCTTGATTGCAGGTGAAGACTATCCGCCCTATAAAAATGGCTTACCACAGTACGTTACCCTTAAGAATGAGTTGGTGCCTAAAAAGCTTAAAACAAAATTTCAGGAAAAGCGTTAACCATGTCATTATTACCGCGTTATATAGACAGCAAAATAGCCCGTCAATGGCATCGCGAAATGGTGCATTATTTGTGGGTCGGTGGTTTAGCGACGGCCAGTCAGTATATCTTGTTAATATTGTGCGTTGAACTTTTTCAGACTAGCGCAGTTTTAGGCTCTAGTTTAGGGTATTTATTAGGTGGCGTAGTCAATTATGTTTTAAACCGCAAACATACTTTTGTCTCACAAAAAAAGCATCATAAAGCCATTACACAATTTATCATCGTGTTTATCATCGCCTTTTTTATGAATGCCGCTTTATTGCAGTTACTACACGGTGTCTTCACCATGCCTTATTTGCTCGCACAAGTGATCGCAACGATATTGGTGTTAGGCTGGAATTATTCCGCACATAAGTTTTGGACTTTTAGAGAAGTTGTGTAGTGCAGTCATTGTAATGACGGGCCTGCTATTTTCTTGCTAAAAGAAATATAATCCAATACATCAATTCTTCTGCAGATCCGTTAGAAAGTATACGGACTGATATTCCGTATCGCCTAACGGTAACCAAAAAGAATAGTCTAAATCCTTAGCATCTTTTTGATAAGAAGTCGATAATATGGTTTTTGCGTCATCCGCACTCAACGCACAGATCCACACACTTTTACGGCAATCGCTGGATTTGAATGGAGACATATCGGGTGGAGCATTTGGATCTTCTACTGCGCAAGACCAAAAAGGCGGCTTCCTTCCCGTTTCGACGCGTAAAGTATCCGCCGTGGATTTATAAACATACACGGCCCACGCTCTAGGACCCAATTCCTGCGATAATCCAGCACTTGCACCTACATGACCCTCAAGAAAGTCTAATACTAAAGCGTTGTC
>JBIPMB010000260.1:0-6050 GCA_044369355.1 Gammaproteobacteria bacterium
ATCTGAGTTAACACTTCAGGAGGGGGCGTGTTAGCCTCCGCTGATGTGTATTTATGGATCACATGAATGTAATAGACCAATCCTACAAATGATATAAGAATGATATAAGAGTATGACAAGTATATAAAAATTTTCACTGATATGGCTTCTGACAATACAGATCAAATGCATGAAGATAATGCTACTGCTGTTGATTCCACTACAAATGAGGAGTCTCACTCTAACATGGTACCCACCTCCACCGCCGATCTCCCCGATCACGGTTTTCTACGCTCTCAAGTTGTGGCTATGTTCCATGAGTACATGTCCGAGTACATGTCCACTCATTCGTCTCCTCCGACGGCCCCCGCTGCGGTTCCGTCATCCCTTACGGCACCCCGGGTCTCCACCCCAGGGGGGGGGCGCAACGCCACTATCTCAATCGAACGTCAGGATGCCGGCCACTCCGGCACTCTCGAGAGTCTCTGATTTGCCCAGTCACTTTATTGTTTTCGAGGCCCTGTTCGCCGAAGAAGGCATATCTACTGAATCGATGAAAGTCAAGATTGCTCTGGCAAAGTCATTCGACAGCTTTCCGAAGTTACAGGAGATGGTTTACAGTCTGATAAGTCTCTCGTTCCTCGAAATCAAAGATCACTGCATCAAGTGCTTTGCAAGCCCCTCATCAATTCGAGACGAGTTGGACTCTCGTCTCGCGAAGCTCCAATTCAATCGTGACACCATTTGCAACGATCTCCGTGGATTGTATCAATTCTATGTGAAGGCCAATGCCTCTTCGCCAATGCCTGAGGAAACCTTTGTTACCAAAGCATTTGCATCCTTGCCGGGATCATATATGGTTGACTTGATCCGTACAGTTCAAGAACGTTATCCAAGGCGGGTTTGGAAATCCCTTCCTACCCTAGAACTCTGTGACCTACTTGATGACGTATGCTTTGTCCGTGGTCAGATGGATGTCACTCTTCCTTCAAAGAAGGGACATAACGATAAAGTTCGTAGAACTCAGACCCATTCATCCAGAACTCGTAACCACTCACCTGCTTCTAAACCGAGATCGGAGTGGATGACAAAGCTCGTCGACAGATATGCATTTGTTTATTACCTCAACGAGTTCACTCCGGCTCAGCTTCAGGATGTTATCAAGCACGCTGCGGAAAGTTTTCAGATGAAACGCCGCGACGGCCAGGGTCATTATTACGTCATTGCTTTCAGTGACCAAGAAGCTACGAAGGAAGGTCTTAAGGGCCTTCCGATAAGTTCCTATCGTCTAGTTTCAAAAAACTAGTCGAGGGGCGGACTCCGACCGCCCCGTTTAATCAATTATCAAGAATTTTTCCAGTCGCCAAAAATGGAAATGGTGACCTATCAACTCTCGTATCAACTCCTTTATCAATTCCCTTATCAGTCAACCCGGTCTCCAAAAGGTCCGTTTCCTTTTCCCCTGTGCCGATGGACAGCGATCATTCTATCTCTACGGCCAAGGAAGGCTCTCAATCAATCAATATCATCGCCATGGATGGCGATCAATCTATCTCTGCGGCCAAGGAAGGCTCTCAATCAATCAATATCATCGCCATGGATGGCGATCAATCTATCTCTACTGCCAAGGAAGGCTCTCAATCAATCAATATCATCGCCATGGATGGCGATCAATCTATCTCTGCGGCCAAGGAAGGCTCTCAATCAATCAATATCATCGCCATGGATGGCGATCAATCTATCTCTACTGCCAAGGAATGCTCTCAATCAATCAATATCGTCGCCATGGATGGCGACCAATCCAACTCTGTTGCCAAAGGAGGCGACTTCAACTCTCAAATAAATTCTGATTCTTTATCTCACGTCGAATTGTTCGCAGATCCTGAAATTGACCTCTCTCTTCCCCCCGCTAGGTTGAGAGCCGCCCCATTTGCGACAATGCCAGACATTGTCGAAAACGTGCGCCGTCGCCTGGGGTGGAAAGACAATATCGATAAGGTATCTCGAGTGAACATCTCACCCGAGATGGTGTTCGCAAGCGTGCTTTCCTCAACGTCCGAACCCGGTTATACGCTGGAAGTCCCTTGTATAGTGGATACCGCTTGTGGTCTTGGTTATTTATACGCACCTTGGGGGGTGGGGTTGGAGAGGATGGACTCACGACCGTATCATTCTAGCGTGCTGCTGGCTGACAACGAAACTTCCACCTCCATTTCAGAAGCCGTGGAGGTCTCGTTAGCGGTCAAAGGTACGGTAAAGAACAAAGTCGTTCTCCTCCCAGTTATCAGAGGGGGGAACGAATTCGCAGTACTTTTCGGTCGCTCACTGTTATCATTATTCGGTATATCCACGGTTGGTGGGAAGATGGTAAAAATGGACGACCTCGTATTGTACGACTGTTACATGGGAAATATCCTGGGGCATGAGGATAAGATTCGTCGAACACAAGAACCTCGATTCGATTCACAAGGCGTCGTTCCCTTGGAGTCCAAGGTCAACACCAAAGGTGTGTCATGGGTTCTGGATCATTCGCAGCAGCACTACCTCGACTGCTTGTTACTAGAATTGAGTCAACTTCCACCTCAACCACTGCCGTGTTGCCCAGGCCGAGTTGCATTGAAATCAACCAATCAAGCAGAAGTTTTGGATACCGAAGCTCAGCGTTTCGCGTTCTGCATCTCCGTTGATCATTGGAAGATCGATCGGACAGAATATCGTAATCATAATCTCTATTCGACCGCCATGTTTCGGAAGTTGGAACACAGTGACAGAGAACGATTTTGTGCGCAAGTAGACGAGTACGTAAAATACAAATGGTGGACCCCAGCCAGCCGCGAAGAGGTTGTTCATCACGGTCCACCAGCATGTGTCTTCGCGGTAAGACAGAAAAAGAAATTGAGATTGGTCATCGACTTCAGAGCTCGGAATAAGTTCTTCCCGAGCACCGCGCAGAAGTCCCCGATAAGTTTCGCCCTGTCAGTGCTGAGAACACTTCCAGTCGGTTCGATTTTCGTCGCAGACGCCGCTTCCGCATTTTATCGAGTTCACGCGGATACACCCGCATGGATTCATTGCGGGGAACTTGGCGACTTCTTATCTCATAGGGTTAGCTTTGGAATGAGCTACGGCCCCGAAGCGCTGGACAATTCGCTAGGAGTCGTGTGGAAATTATTCAATCTAGTTGCTCACTCCGGAACGGGCGTCCGTTACGTCGACGATGTATGGTATCATTCACAAAATAGTGAGGATCTAATAGCAGATCTAAACTCTTTCTTGTTCCTAATGGACCGATGTGGATTCGGTGTGGATCCAAGCAAACTTCAACTACTCAGCCCGCAATCAGGTGAAGTCTCACTATTCGGCATGAGGATAAAATACAAAGATCACAGAGCACTTTCAGTGAATTGTTGTCGGGAGAAGTTGAGAACATTCGACCTCAAGAGTTTAATCGCGAATCCAACAAAATCTGGCATATTCGAAATATGTGGGATACTATCTTATGACCCACTCCGTGTACATTTGGAAGAAAAGCTTCTGTCCGATTTATTACGATCAGTGGTTGGCTGTTATGGTGACTGGCACGGTCCTCTCGATTTACATGAATTTTCAGAAATCGACAAGAAACTCTATCAAGGAATTCTTTTCCGCATTGGTGAAATTATATCAGCATCAGATCAGTGTGTACATTGTTTCGATCTTCCGGAAAGGGCTGACGACAAACAGTCTATCCGATTGCTCACCGACGCCTCACATTCCGGGGGAGGTTTTTTGATCCAAATTGACTTAAACAAGGCATCACCGAACGCGGTCTGGACAACCATATACGCGGATGCTTGGTGGCACAAGCGCGCTGAACTCAGGTCTCACTCAAACAGATGGGAAGCTGCCTGTCTCTTCCGCGGCCTACGATCGCTGAGCAAGTTCCTAGAATTCTCTTCTCAATCTCGATCCGCATCGACCACCTATAGGAATGTTCAATTGACTGTACAAACGGACAACACCTCCGCCCTCGCATGGGCACAAAAGCCACCCATTTCCGAAGGTTATGAATACCGAGCTGTGGAAAGATTGAGTGAGGCTCTAAGAGCCGAACTCTTCCACTTGAAATCGATGTGTTCTATCGTTGAAGTTGGACATATCGCAGGCAAGGACAACATCGACGCCGACAACCTCAGTCGTTGTTTATCAAAGTTTGCACCCTTAATACAAGCCAGGGATCGCGAGCGAGTCTCACGCTCACGGAAGCGTATGCAAGTCACCCAAAATATGATATCGAGGGTAAGTCACGAGGACACTATCCGACGAACCACAAATCGCAACAGTCAAGTTGCCGAGATTATCAATGGCCGTTCTAACCCATATCGCTCATGGCTCGAGGACGCGGGTCATGATTCTTACAGTGTATCTAACCTTTGTTTTAAGGTGTCCGTTGTTAGATATGCATTGAATATATGGTATTGTGCAGCAAAGAAAATTGGTGCGCCTGCTCCCCCTAAGCTGTATACAGCCGAGGATGAGCTCGCGGCTATTCGATTGTCGCAATCCAACATGGCCGGCTGCATGCTAGATGTCGCTAACGAGGGTCAATTGCATTACGATCCGAGCACGGACATAGTCTATCTCCAACGCGCCTTGCCAACAGGGCAATATCAGTTTGTCCCGTACATTCCGTCATGCTCGGTCCTACACTCACTCATCTTGCGCGATGGTCACCGACAAGCAAAGCACATGGGAGTTGACTACACTCTTTCGAAAGTGTCACGTTTTGGGTTACAACGCCCAGTCAGGCGAGCACTTTCGCTCATTCAAGGATGTATTCATTGTCAAATGAAGAATGCATCACGACGAATGAACGGGCCTGTTCATATGGTATCAGACATTACGAACTGCCCGCCCTTCAGTTATTGGGCGATTGATCACGTGGCTATTGGTAACAAAGTGGTCGCGCTTTCTATGATGTGCCTATCAACCGGTTACTGTTCGTTTGCATACTGCGCCGACCACGGGTTTAAAGCGACTTGGGAAGCGTTCGCCAATCTACTGGACAAGTGTCCGAGAGGTCCGAGTCAGGTTTTCTCTGACAAAGCAAGTGTTTTCGCGTTGGTTTTGGAACGATATCAGCAAACCTTTGGAGTCGCTGTTGAACATCTCACCACGAGCGGACACGCGGCATTCGAAAACGGGAAGCTGGAGCGACTGCATCGCTCCGGGCTCTCGATCTTGGGCACCAAAACCCATCTCGAGAAACTGACCGTAACTCAATCAACTTGCCCATTAACTGTACAACGTCTTTTGGATTCGTGTTCAAAGGTTCTCAACGGACGACCATTGGGACAAGTGATTGAGTCCCCTCAAACTTCACGTTTTATTGTCACCCCAAACGTGTTGGTCTACGGCCCCGATGATGTGCTCTTCGAAGGACTTGATGCTAAATTTGGCCTTAGAACACAGAGCGCTTGGTTGCACGCCTTCCGCACAGTTTATTGGCAGCGTTTGAAGGCAGCGTCTTGCACAAACCAAGCGAAGAGGTCTGGAGAACGACTCCATACGAGGTTCATATGTAACGAACCCGTTATTTACGTGACCAAGACAAAACCTGGCAAGCTCGATTTTGGGGTTCACGTTGGACATGTTAAGACAGTCGTCGACAATAAGTTACAATTATCAAGCGGTAAATGGATCTCAATCCACAATTGCGTCAAATTAAAATCTATCAGTGTTGGCGGAAGTGCTTATGATGTGAAGTTCGTTGGTGCCCGCTGTTCCATTTACATGGAAGACCAACTCTTCCACGGATCAATTATCGATCACCAGGCTGATGGTATGGTGACCGTCCGCTGGGATGTCGTCAACGGCCAAGGCTGGCTAGACGAACTGCTTCCCCCATCTGAGTTAACACTTCAGGAGGGGGCGTGTTAGCCTCCGCCTGCAGACGGCTAAGTATAATGGAAGCACGGGGAACGTGCTCATTATCAATAATCAATCATATAGTAATCAATAATCAATCATATAGAAGTTAGAAGAATTATATAGAAAATTTCTCGATTCTTGTGATGGACTCAAATACTTCA
>JBIPMB010000133.1:0-6012 GCA_044369355.1 Gammaproteobacteria bacterium
ATTTTGATACCAATAGTGTGCGCTCTGATCGTGCCTGGATAGTTGGTGGTAATAGTTATTTGCCTAAAGACATACGCTTGCATTGGGTACTAGAAGTACCTGCAGATTTTCATGCGCGCTTTAGTGCTTTCAGCCGTCGTTATTGTTATGTATTGCAAGTGAGTCCTATTTCACCGGCTATTTTAGCGCCTTATGTGAGTTGGCGTTATGGTGAAGATTTGGATGTAGATCTAATGGCAAAAGCGGCTACCTTGCTATTAGGACAACACGATTTTTCATCGTTCAGAGCCGCTGAATGTCAGGCTAAAACGCCTATACGTACTGTCAGCATGTGTAATTTATATAAGCAAAATAAATTCTTTGTCTTTGAAATAGAAGCCGATGGTTTTTTACACCACATGGTGCGCAACATCATGGGCGTGTTGATAGACATAGGCTTAGGCAAGCAACCTGTGAGTTGGATGAGTGAAGTGTTAACTGCTTGCGATAGACGCGTTGCCGCTATGACCGCTCCCGCCAATGGCCTCTATTTGACGCATATAGGCTACCCTCAACGTTTTTCTTTGCCAGTGACTTTGCATAAGCCCATATTTTTACGCTAGAATACGGTCAATTATTACTGATGGTGACCAATATGCCCGATATTCATAAACAAGCACGCGTACCGCATTCGGCGGAGAAAATGTACAATTTAGTAAACGACATCGCTTCGTACCCACTGTTTTTGCCTTGGTGCAAGGAAGTCGATATTTTAGGCGAAAGCGAGGATGAAATCCGCGCCACCCTGCATTTGGAAAAGAGTGGCTTGCGCAAGTCATTTACTACGTGTAATCGACTGCAAAAAAATAAAATGATAGAAATTCGCCTATTAGCAGGGCCTTTTAGCCATTTAGAGGGCTTTTGGCGCTTCGTGCAACACGAAGATGGCCAATCCGAGGTTATGTTGGATATGGAATTTGAGTTTGCCAATAAGCTGATAAGCTTTGCTATTGAGCCCATATTCAGCCAAATCGCCAATTCTTTGGTGGATGCGTTTAGTGAAAGAGCCAAAGCACTATATGGATAAAGCGTTACTGAATATACAGGTGGTGTACGCGCTGCCTAGTAATATTCTGGTTATAGACTGTAGTGTTCCAGCGGGCAGTACCGTCGCAGAAGCGATTCATTTATCCGGTCTCAAGCAAAAAGTGCCCAATTTGCGCCTAGATGAAGGCTTAGTCGGCATTTACAGTCAAAAAGTGTCTTTAAATCATAGAGTTGCTGATGGTGATAGAATTGAATGCTATAGACCCGTCAGTGCTGATCCCAAAGTAGTGCGCCAAAGACGTGTAGAAAAGAAGCGCAAGCCAAAATCAAATCTTTAAGATATAAAAAATTACTATTTGTTAATTTTTCCTTAAGCTTTATCTGTTAGAATAAGGCGCGCAATGTTTTTGTGCATTTATAATACAATTATTAATATATTTAGCGAGGGTAGTAGTGATGGCAGCAGTAGAAGGCGAAGTAGAAGACAACGTAGAAGACGAAAAAGATATTCGAAAAGTAGTGCTTTTAGAAAATGGGAAGGGGCAAAACGGAAACGTTTTTGAATTCTTTTTTATGAATTATGAATTTGTGTATCTTTCTAAAATGGGGAACCACTGGAATAAAGGTGAAAATTATCCCATGCATCGTAGGACATCCGTAGAACTTACACATACTGTTGCAAAAGTTTTTGTCGCTAATAATCTAAATCATGTAGGCTATGTAGTGTTGAAAGATGTAACAGAGGATAGCACAGATCCTCAGTTGTTATATTATTTTTCAGAGATTAGGCCAGCACAACATGAGCGTACCTCGTTGAAACAAGCCAAAGATTATGCTTTTTATTTAGGGGATAAAAAATATGATTTGGCCGCAGATGGCACTATAACAGAAGCTAAAAAAGAAGAGCCGGAATCTGCCAAAGAACCTCAAGATGATGTTGTAGAGACTGAAAGCAAAAAGAAAAAGTCTTTTTTAAAAAATAAGAACTTTGGTTCTTTTTTATCTTCTTTTTCTTCTACACCTGAGGTTGGTGAACCTATTGATAAATCTCAACAAAAAAAAGGAAAGAGACTTTTTAATTTCAAATCGAGTTCATCATTATTTTCCGCTGCTTCTAACTCAGATATAGAAGATGCTAGTTTATCTCCAGAGAAGGACCGTGCTAGTTCTGTTAGCCCAAAGATTGAATTTCCTATAGAGATAGAGCGTGCTAGTTCTGCCAGTCCAAAGATTGAATCTCCTTTAAACATAGAGCGTGCTAGTTCTGCCAGTCCAAAGATTAATAGAAGTGTTTTTGGTAAATAATACAGACGCTAATGCATTTCAGCCTGATTCAGGGTATACTGCGCTCAGAGTTGGCTAGGTGATCGCTGGTTTAATACTCATAGCGATTTGGGCGAAGGCAACAAAGCCTACAATCAAAGCGCGAAGAGTATAATCAGAGGAAAGTCCGGGCTCCATAGGGCGAGGTGTCAGGTAATACCTGGGAGGCGTGAGCCTACGGAAAGTGCCACAGAAAATATACCGCCGCATTTGCTTGCAAGTGCGGTAAGGGTGAAATGGTGCGGTAAGAGCGCACCGCGCTGTTGGTAACAACAGTGGCAGGGCAAACCCCACCTGGAGCAAGACCAAATAGGGATCTATGTGCGGCCCGCACGGGATCCGGGTTGGTTGCTAAAGCGTATTGGTGACAATACGCGTAGACGAATGATCATCCACGACAGAACCCGGCTTATCGGCCAACTCTACTACTCTTCGCATTTTTTTCTTAGACTTAAACCGTTATTTTCACATCACAGCGCATGTGTTACCTCTGATGATGACTCAGCTGCGCTTAAAGCCGCTTAAAGCTGAGGCTTCGTCTTTTCCAAAACTCACCGATCTACTTGTGTTAAGGAAGCGATAGCGTAACTGTAACGAGGGGTTTTGCTGTACTGCTTTAATCAGCCAAGCGATGGCCTTATGGTCATTTTGTTCAGCGAGCTGTAGCGGAGTCTGGTCGAGGTGGTCTTTTTCGTTTACGTTGGCACCCTTTTGAATCAGCAGCTCCACAATGTCCTTATGGCCATTTTGTGTGGCCCAATGTAGCAGTGGCGGATTAGGGTTAGAGCAAGGTTTAGCATCAAACGACAGCATAATCTCAAAAACTATTACCTTTATCCTTACACTTATGTCAGCACCATTATTAATCAGCAGCTTCGCAATGTCCACATGGCCATTTTCTGCAGCGAGCTGTAGCGGGGTCCGGCCGAGGGAGTCTTTTTCGTTTACGTTAGCATCGCATTCAATCAGCATCTGTACAACGCTCATGTGGCCATTTTGTGTGGCCCAATGTAGCAGTGGCAGATTAAAGCAATGTTTAGCTCCAAGCGGCAGCATAATCTGAGAAACTTTTATCTTTACGTCAGCATCGTTTTGAATCAGCAGCTTCACAATGTCCACATGGCCATTTTCTGCAGCGAGCTGTAGCGGGGTCCGGCCGAGGGAGTCTTTTTCGTTTACGTTAGCACCATTTTGAATCAGCAGCCTCACAATGTCCGTATGGCCATTTCCTGCAGCGAGCTGTAGCAGAGTCTGGCCGTAGAAGTCTTTTTCATTTACGTTAGCACCACTTTGAATCAGCAGCCTCACAATGTCTGTATTGCCACTTAGTATAGCCACATATAGCGGAGCCCAACCATTTGAATCTTTTTCGTTTAGGTCAGCGCCCGTTTGAATCAGCAACTCCACAACGGCCATATTGCCATTTAGTACAGCCCGATATAGCTGGGTCATTCCATTTGAATCTTTTTCGTTTAGGTCAGCACCCTTTTGAATCAGCAGGCCCATAATGCTCAGATTGCCATTATTTGCGGCCAAAGATAGCGGAGTCATTCCATCTGAATCTGGCGTATTTGAGTTTGCCCCTTTATCCAATAAAAACACGACTGAGGATATATTGCCATATAAGACAGAAAGATACAGTGGGGTTCTGCCATTTGAATCTTGCTTATTTATATCTTGATTCAAGTTCGGTGTTGAGTCAGTTATATTCCCATCTATTGCGGCAAGATGAAGAGCGGTGCGTCCTTTAGATACTACACGTGTCTTCCCAGTCTGGGCATCAAGGTTGCTAGAATAGCCATAGGGGTAATAGGGCAAGAGCAGATCCTCATCATCTAAAAGAAGGATTACTTTTGAATCTGGGGCTTTAGTGATAGAGCTAAGTTTTCCTTCTATGTTAACGGAACGAAGTTCTTCACAAAACGTGCCTAATCTTGCGGATACACTCGCGTTTTTTCTGTGGGTCTGTTTTAGCGCACGAATCAACTTTGCTGCAAAACTTGATTCGTGATTGCTGCTATGAGTATGAGGGGCATCGGATCCTCCATGGCAACTATGCTGGCTTAAGATCAGCTTGCGTGCTTCCTTTGTAGTGTGTTTATTAATAAGCGCTGCAAGTTCCGTAAAGTGCATGCGCTGCCCGTTGTTAGAGGTAATGTACTCATATCCAGCACCACCATGCCCTAAAATGATAACTTTAGTCTGCTCATCTATGCTTAAATTTTCTGGCCAGTAGATGGGATCTGATATGTTTACGATATGCACAATTTTGCCTTGTTCTTCAAGACGCTTTTTAGTCTGATTGAAATGAGACCCAGGCTCACCATAAGAGAGTATGATAACTTTAGTGTAATACGATCGTTTAGAATCAATTGCTTGGCTAACGGTAGCCATATTGGAACTCATATTATTTACCTCTGCGCTATTTAATAAGGAGTGTATAGTACAGGCGGAATTGTACATAAAATGGTCTATTTTGTCAATACGGGATTAGGCTAAGCAGAGGTGAAAAAGCGGATTGTCAGGATAATCTGGGATTACAGCCCAGATTACCCTATAAAATTAGCTATCTTGTTGATCCGTAGGCAGTGTTTTAGGCGGATTAGTATCCGTATGACTATTAGGATCTACAGTATCGTTACTCATAGGCGAAGGGGTGCTGGCTGTTGTTGGATTCAATTCGGGATGCATGGTGCCGTTGATGCTGGTTAATAGGCCGCCGTTAAACAATAAGGTAATGCGTTTTCTAGTGATATCGCTACCATTGGCTTGGAAAGTATAAACATAATCGGCGCGATTGTTTTCAAAGGTTTCCACTAAAACAGGGTGGCCCATGATAAACTGCACTTGATCGGATGTCATGCCGGGGTGCAGCTGATTGACCATATCTTGGCTAATCACATTCCCTTGTTCTACATCCACTTTGTGTATACAAGCCGATAGGCTGAGAACGAGTATGAATAGAGCGAGTATATTGAGCATTTTTTGCATTTTTTATGTATTTCCGTTAATGTAGAACCTTGATAGATGATACCTTATTTTTGTGGAGGATAACACCATTGAATAACGAAGAATTGCGTAAAGTTGGCCTAAAAGCGACAGCGCCTAGAATAAAAATTTTACAATTTCTTGCTGCAGCAGAACATCAGCACTTTAGCGCTGAAGATGTGTATAAAGATTTGCTAGAGGCTGGAGTAAAGATTGGTTTGGCCACGATTTACCGCGTGCTCACTCAGTTTGAATCCGCGGGCTTAGTAGACCGCCATCATTTTGAAAATGGTCATTCTGTGTTCGAAATCCGCCAAGACAAGCATCATGACCATTTAGTGTGCATTAAATGTGGCGCGGTAGAGGAATTTGTCGATCCCATTATTGAGAAGCGCCAATCAGAAATTGCAGCAGAATATCGCTTTGACATGACCGACCATAGCCTGAATATTTATGGGGTATGTGCACGCTGTCGTTGAGGTAAATTTAAGCATAAAGAAAATTCTTTATGCTGTCGCTGTCAGTATAACATAATCAAATAAAATATTACATTTATAGTCTTCTCCAATATGAAATGGGTCTGAACTTGGACTCGTGATTCCAGCATGAAACGAGTCTGAACGGCCACGGGTTGAATAAAATATGTACACGCCTCATACTAGAGGATGAACATAT
>JBIPMB010000023.1:0-19080 GCA_044369355.1 Gammaproteobacteria bacterium
CGTTGACTGTTACGATGCCATTGGTGGTAAAAGTGGGATATTAACTACGCACCCCCGTTCCCTAACAGTCGATGCTCGGTTCTATACTACTTGCCCTGCCGCCCAACCCGAAGACCAGGCCCATTGAAAGTTATAGCCGCCTAACCAGCCTGTTACATCCAGTACTTCGCCTATAAAATACAAAGCTTTAACATCCGTGGCTTCCATCGTTTTAGACGAAATAGCCGCGCAATCTACACCCCCTAAAGTCACTTCCGCGGTACGATAACCTTCAGTGCCATTGGGTTTGATCACATAGGCGTTGATTAATTCAGCTATTTGTTCAAATTCACGATATGAAATGGCCGCTAAGGTTTTAACCGCTAGCGTGGGTTCTAAGAATAACTCAATCATGCGTTTAGAGAAATACTCCGTCAAAAGCGTATTCAACTGTTTTTGTGGATGATTTTTTTGCGCTTGTTTTAAATGTGTTAGCAGATCTATATGCGGTAATAAATTGATCGTTATTTCTTCTCCAGGCTGCCAATACGATGAGATCTGTAAAATGGCAGGGCCGCTTAAGCCCCGATGAGTGAATAGAATGTTTTCACGAAAATCTATTCTATCGTTGCTGACTATGCTGTCTACGGCAATACCCGATAACAGCGACAATCTATCTTTGTCTACAGGATGCAGCGTTAAAGGCACTAAGGCGGCTCGTGTAGGCCATACCTTAATGCCAAACTGTTCTGCTATTTTATAGCCGAATGGGCTAGCCCCCATAGTGGGAATAGACAAACCGCCACTGGCAATCACCAAAGACTGACAATGAAAATACCCTGCCGATGTTTTTAATTTAAAATGGTGATCGCTTTCTTTGGTGATGCTTTCTATGCTGGTGTTTAAACGTATTTCAGCTTCCGCCAGTTCGCACTCAGTCAATAAGAGATCGACTATGTCTTTGGATTTATGATCGCAAAATAGTTGGCCTAGCGCTTTCTCATGAAAGGGAATATGGTATTTTTTGACTAGGTCTATAAAGTCCCATTGGGTATAACGACTCAAGGCCGATTTACAAAAATGTGGATTATTAGAAATGAAATTATCCGGCGTTACATTGTAATTGGTAAAATTGCAGCGACCACCACCTGACATTAGAATTTTCTTGCCCGCTTTATTGGCATGATCCAATACCAGTACCTTACGATGCCGTTTGCCTGCCTCTATGGCACACATTAAACCAGCCGCACCCGCACCGATGATGATAACGTCAAATTTTTCCATAGAGCCTTATTTTTTCAGATTTTAATATCGCATGAGTGCTATGAATGTATGTGTGTTGCATAGATCTCCGTCATTACTATAAAGGTTACGTAATTCGTTGATAAAAATGAACACGATGCTGAATTGCACAGAACCGAACAAATTCATGATCCAGAGTTAAATATTATAGTTCCTAGCTGGCCGGGCCCGGTCACGCGACCTCTCCGTCGTGCTCGTGCCTGCGCGCGCCGGAGACCTCTGTCGCGTGCCACCCGTCCATCACTATTGTGCTTTGTAGCAAGTTTGTCACATCAATAGAATATTCCGAGGATCCTTTGTAGGCGCGGCTCGTGAGCCGCCCAGAATCAACTATTTTATCAATGAATTACTTAACCTTTACAGCAATGACGACATTTGTGCAATTCAATATTTCATAGCTATTGTATCATAGCGACGCGAAAGTTTGCTGTATCTTTAACAATGGGCAAAAAAAAAGCCCCGGTGAAACACTGGGGCTTGGCATTAAAATAATGCCGTTAGGATCTCCCTAACAATATGGACTTAGGGAGATTAGCGAAGGTAAACAACGAGTCTTATTCAGACTCAAAAACAGTTCTAGTTTAAAGCAATTCTTATTCACTCCCTGTACCATCATCCTTGATGGTTGTGAATCCCTTGGGACTATCCTTTATTTCCTGCCCTAAACCCAATAAATACATTGTACCAGAGCCGGCTAAAAAGACAAGGTTCATTTTAGTGCAATCCCGTAGGTCAATCCAGTCTCATGTAGAATAGTATATCTTATAAATCAATTGGTTACAAGAGGATGCGCCCTAAAAGCCGCAGGAAAAGGCCCTTTGGGGGACAGTTCTTTGAGAAATTTCGTACAAAGATTTGGTTCTAAAAAGCGTTGTTTTGATTACTTATAATTCCATAATGACTGCTGAACCTAGATAAAGACTTTAAGAATAGAGCGTTTTGGCCAAAAAAAGGGCAGTAACCCGGGGAGGGTTTACTGCCTTTTAGCGATGGGATGAAATCCTTAAAATTTAAGCATTTGTCGGTATGTCTACACCGGGTATTTTTATTGCGCCGGGTGAGGGCATTATAATAGGATGGTTTGCAAGGAATAGCATCGTGGCAACCTTACTGAGCTTTGTTTCATCTTTGTGAGTTCCTTTCTCAGGCATTGCAGCAGAACTTGACTCTTGCACAACTGTTTCTCGTATTATAACTTTATCTAACGTCTTGTGGACGAAATTCTTTATCGTTTTAGCAAATTCCCGTAATTTTTGAAACGGACCGCCTGAAAAAGATATATTACTTTCTTTACAATGCTGATTAAACATATCCAGGCGTCTAGCCGGTGAGCACTGATCTATGTCTATTCCTGGAGCAGTGTAAAGTGTTGAAATTCCTTCCTCAACTTCAGGATTTAAATACGTATACATCTCGGTACCATCTAAAATCGCGATTCCTTTAGCAAAGGCTGCATCCGTCTGCGCTGTTTTCGAATCTATATCGCCCTCAAGACTATGTAAAAATGCTTCTCTACGCGCTTCCATATCTTCCTTGGCAGTGCACCATAGGTTACTACAATGATTAGCTTTTAAACCTTCCACATTATTAACCGTCTCTAGTCTTTGCGATGGTGTCATTTCAGCTGGGTTAACTCCAATCACGTCTGCAACTTGTACTGTTTTTTTAAGCCATTTGCCCGAAATCACTATCTCAAAGCTTTTCTTCCCTTCTAAAATAGCAATCATTAGAGCATCTTCATTATATCGAATAATCTCTTCTTTCGTAGATTTATAATTAACGGTGGTTTCAGCTACTTCTTTTCGTTTGATCGACAGAAGAAAATCAGATATCCTTTTTGCACTCTGTTCTCTTTCTTGTTCATCTTGAACCGCGTTCATCCTATGAGTTTCGGCTTTCAAAGCTTCTAGTTTTTCGACTGCTTCTTTTTTTCCTGCTTCCCTCATATTGGCGGTATCAACCCCAATGATGGATGAAACTTTTTGTTGTTGTTTTTTATAATCCACTATCACTTCAACAACTTCTCTGCCATCTAAGATAGCGGTTTCTAGAGCTTCCTTATTTATTGCTGCTATATTTTTATCAGCTATTTCTAATCTTTCTCTGGCAGTCTTGCCCGCGGTATTAAACCCTATTATGGAGGCAACGCTTTGTTCTTGTTCTTTGCCATCAAACACTATTTTAAAGTTATCATCACCTTTTAAGATAGCCACTACTAATGAGGTTTCATTAGATAAAAAATAATCCTTCATTTCAGAAAGTTCTTTCTCTTTTATATCTAAAAGCAATTTTAGACCATTTTCAATGTCTTTGTTAATCAGGCTCATTTGATTTGAAGCATCATCGGCAGAAGATTGCTTAGAATTTATCTTCTGTTCTATATCAGGCAATTGTGATTTTTCCTGAAAGAATGGATTAAAACATGATCTAAGCTGAACATCCATCACACCTAGAATCCCCACCGCACTTATATTTTCTCTATCTTTTGCTGTTACAAAATTTAAATATCTAGCCTGTGCTGTAAAAGAAATTTTATGAAATTCTGCTACTTCTTCACAAGCCTTTGCAAATGCTTTTCTGAAATCTTCAGATTCTGTCTTAGTTGCTGTTTTAGAAATAACATATCTAACAACTTGCACTACTTTAGGATATTTAGGCGATAAAATGGCTTGGAGTTCCGAATCACTTGTAAATAAATGCCCTACTATAGCAGCATAGTCATCAGCTCCATAGCCTGCCGGATTTGACGTAAAACGCATTGTGAGCAAGCCTAAAAGAGTCTTTGCAGCTTTTTCTCCATATTTTACTGCAAACTTTTTATACTCACTATTTTTTTTTGCTAGCTCTTTAAACTGATTTACTTTTGCTAAAATTTCTTTGGAAACTTCTTGTCCTTCTTGATGTTCATCCTTAACATCAAGCTCAACTGCCTCATTTGCAAATAGAAGACTCAATTCGCTAGACAACGCATCAACATCGCCTTCAAGATGCCATGCTAATTCTTGGAAATATAACAACATGTCTTCACTGGATGAATCCAGCAGTTCATATAATTCATTACTATTCGTACTCATTTTCATTTCCCCTATAAAATTCTACATTTATTCCCTTAGGGCCTTCTCACCTAAGTGCGATTAATTCTTAACCAGAGGTTTTATTGAGTTTTTAGTTATAAACCATTGATTCATCTAAACTATAGCAGGCGTACATTAAGGAAATCTTAACTAATGGTTATCAAGACAAAAAAAATGAAAAAAAAAGTAAGCGTGCAGCTAAAATGTTTATTTTTTATTCATTTTTAGTGATAATAAAACCAATGCGGCTAAAATTAACAGCGTGGCGTAAACATCCAGCCTACCTAACGTTTCGTCATAAATCCAAAAGCCCCAGAATAGGCCTGTTAAGGCAACAATGCCGCCGACTAGGCTGTAATACACCGCCCCTGCGCGTCGAATCAAAATAAAAAATAAAATATAGCCTATGGAAGAGAGAATAATTTCTAAAATCACCACCAACTCTGGCGCGTTTAGATGGGTTAAAGGGTAAAAGCCGTGACCGTATAACATCAACGGCAGCAAAAACACCGTCGATAAACACAACATGCCCGCGGTTAAGCTGATGGCGGAAGTTTCTGCTGGTCGTTTTTTGTGTATATACAATGCAGCCAGGGAAAAAGATAAAGGCGATAACAAAGCTAAACCAGCCCAGCCATTGGCGGTACTCAGAGTGGCAAAACCCAGAGTAGTCGGCAAGACTATGCAAAGAATACCACTAAAGCCGATGATGACACCGAAAAATCGTAACATAGAAAAACGTTCCAATTGCCATAACAACGCCAATGGATAGGTTAAGATAGGCACCGTATTGACGATAATGGCTAATAAGCCTGCCGGTAAATGTGCTGCTACTATGTACATATTGGTATTGGGCAAGGCAATGCCTAGTAGGCCCGTCACGGCATAATAGCGTAGATGTTCTTTATTCCAAACAAAGCGATCTTTGCTGAATAGCACAAATAAAGTGACCAATAAGGCAGGCCCCAAGGATTGCCAGAAAGCATAGCCCAAGGGCGATACGCCATGCGTCACGGCAAATTTGGCCAAAGTATAACCAGAACCCCAAATAAAGCCCAGCACGACCAATAAGATCAACGGCATAGCGCGGCTTTTTAGTGTATTTTGGTACATCATCGTTGCATCCTCAGTTGGAGCGCCATTGTACCGTATTAAGGGATAATCGTGTTGTTTAAAATTAAGGCTAAATGGGAATTGACAGATCACCTTAATATTTCGTAAACTCTCTCCCTCGGGCTCATAGCTCAGTTGGTTAGAGCAGAGGACTCATAATCCTTTGGTCCTAGGTTCAAGTCCTAGTGGGCCCACCATGGTTTTTTTGAAATTTAGGCTTTATTTTTCTCGCTATGTAGCCAGGAAAACAAAATCGGTAATTCTTGCCAAAAATTTTCTAGTGGCGGTAGCATGGGTAATTGATGACCTAACATATTTTCCCATTCAGCTTCCATTTCCCCACGATTTTTATGATTTTCAATATGCGTCATAGTGGGTACGGAAATATCTTTAAATTCACATTTCTTCTTTAGCACATTCAAAATTGGAAATGGATCGGCTTCTACTTGCATGTATCTATAAAGATGTATCACATCGTATAAATCTCGCGGACGAGCTCGTTCACTGAGTGCGCGAATCTTTTCTGCAAATATCTCAGGAAAATTATAAGAGTTTATTTTAATTCCCTTTTTTGGTTTATCTGTATAAGGATGATGTACCTCACGTAACTCAGGTGACATTACCAATATTTCATCAGCGGTTAAATCAAGTTTAATTCTTGCCGGATTACCTTGGCGCCTTAAAGGACCAATATAACCCACACGACCCTCCACAGAAGTTTTTCCTGCTTTATTTGTATAAAGTTCAAAACGGATAGTGCTTGATGGTATCTCTATACCTACTTGTTCATAGGTCCATTGTGCAATTTGTATAAAATTTTCAGTTAAAAATTCCTCGCTCAGTTGTTCTTTATCTACTAAGGTAAAATCTAGATCTTCTGAAAACCGATACGTTTCAAAATAACACTTTTTAAGACAGGTTCCACCTTTAAAGACCCAATTTGGAAGAAGCTCTTTTGCATTAGCAATTCCTGCTAATATCCAGCCTAACACATAATCTTTCTCTACGATACTAGGAGCTAAGTTCACCGCTGATGAAAAATCCATCAACTCTTGTTTTGTGATCATATTATTTTTTCCAATTTTCCGGCACCCATAAACGCCAACGGGTAATTAAATGGTTGCACTCTAGCTGTGGATCTAGTTTGGCATTACCAAAACTTAATCCCTTGTTACACAATGTTATTAGTTCCTTTTCTTCTGGTGCAAATTGCTCCAGCAAAAAACCAAGACGTTTATATATTGCCCCATTGTTAAGTTTCTTAGCATATTCAGCTAAGAGCGTTAAATTTTTATACTCTGATTTTAAATAGCCAGTAAAAATATCCGCTACTGAACGAATACCACCCCCTAATTTTGGTATATTAAGTATATCAATAATAACGCGAGAAGGATCAGAAATTAATACTTTTATTTGTCCGCGCCAGATAGGTTTTAGACCAAACAAGAAAGATTCTGGAATTTTACTCAACAAAAATTTCGTGCCCTTAATATCAGGGTGTTGGTTATATTGTTTTTGTACAGTAAAAACAACCACTGTTCTAAAGATCTGTTCTGTTAATCCCCAATACTCCGCAGCACTCCATCCACCAATGTAACAAGGATCATATATTTTTTCGGCAATAATAAAGGGATCCTCTAAAGATATATCACTGGTTGCCGATTCCAATGGAATAGCCACGTATAGCCCCCGCTTGATACGTGCAAACCAACCCTTGTTTGACCATCGAGCAAGCAGTTTTGCTGCCTGAGCATTAGGAAGCTGTAGAATTTTTGCTGCCTCATTGACGGAAACAGTGTACTGAGTACCCCGTAATAAAGTCGTAATCCTTGCCCTGTCTAATTTCCCAATACCTGTTGGTGTATTCATAGTATATTGAAACCCTTTTAATTCCTTTAATATGTGAATTATTACACTTTTAGTGTAGTTTAAATGGCGGCAAAAGACAACCCCCTTCTAAAGATAGTACACTATAAGTGTAATAGTTCATGTAATGGATGAACTAAACAGAATATATTATACTTTTTAGGGTTAAAAGAAAGGGGAAAAAGTTAGCCCCAAATTATACTTATAAAAATAACTAATCGCAGTGTAGAGATCTTGCCAACAGTGTCGGCAAAATTAGAATCTGGCTATGGGGAAGCATCTAATTATCGGGACACACAAGAAATTTAACAAAATATTGAAAGATCGCTTGACCCTATAGCTACACTATACTCTATCTTCAGTGATGAGGAGATAAAACGATGACTCAGTGGACAGTAAAAGACTTTAGCAAATTGGCCGGCGTATCGGTGCAGACCTTGCATCATTACGACCGTATTGATTTGTTAAAGCCCTCTGTGCGCTTGACCAATGGCTATCGTGTTTATTCCGAGAAGGATTTGTTGCAACTACAACAGATTATTGCTTTAAAGTTTTTTGGTTTTGAGTTATCGAAGATTAAGGCTTTGCTTACGGGAAATGCGGGTGCACTGAAACATTTTACAGCGCAAGCGCAATTCTTGGAAGAAAAAGCGAAATCTTATGTTACGGCTAGCCAAACATTAAAAAGCATTATTACTGAGGTGAAAGACGGCAAATCCATTCCGTGGCAAAGCATCATTAAATTAATAGAGGTATATCGTATGACAGTAGAACTTGAAAAAACCTGGGCGGGCAAAGTCCTCACTCCAGAAGAATTGAAGCAATATGCAAACTTTGAGGCTAGCTTAAAAACTAAGTTTACACCCAAAGATAGAGAATTGTTTACAGAGAATTGGTTGGCTTTGGTCGGTGAAGTGAAAGCTAATTTGGAGAGTGGCTAGATAGAGCGATTGACAACTATTACCGCGAACGTATCTATGCTTTATTGGATCAAGTAGAGTTAGGCGCTACTCCTGCATTGGTACAAAGCTGGAACGAGTTAATGACGGAAATGTTTGGCGACTCGGAATAGTTGAAACAAGAAGCATATTCTGTTGGTGCCAGTCAAAATGAACCGCGCATAGGGCCAAAGGCTAGGAAGTGGTTGGAGCAGTTTGTTAAAAAGTAACCGAGCCGCGACCGTCAGGGAGCGGGGGTTTCAACTAGCTGCTCTCTATTTTTCCACTCCCTGACGGTCGCGGCTCGGATATTGCATTAGCTTCTTCTTCCGGCAAAAAGCCATTGCTTTGCATTTGCCATAAGTGCGCAAAATGGCCCTTCTTTTTCAGCAATTCGGCTTGGGTCCCTTCTTCAATAATGCTGCCGTGATGAAATACTAAGATTCGGTCCATGCCACTCAAAGTAGATAAACGATGTGCTATCACCAATGTCGTTTTATGCTGCATTAATTGCTTGAGGCTGTCTTGAATTAATTTTTCGGTAACTGAATCTAATGCAGAAGTCGCTTCATCTAAAATTAAAATAGGCGCATCTTTTAAAATAGCGCGAGCAATGGCAATACGTTGACGTTGACCGCCGGATAATTTAACACCGCGCTCCCCTACCAAAGCCTGATAGCCTTCATCTAGATGCAAAATAAATTCATCGCAATGCGCCATTTTGGCAGCAGTAATGACTTCTTCATCACTTGCATCTAATCGGCCATAACGTATGTTCTCCATTAAGGTGCGGTGAAACAAGCTGGGATCTTGAGGGATCATAGCAATACTCTGCCGCAAAGAATCTTGTGTCACCAATGCAATGTCTTGGTTGTCTATACAAATATTACCTTGTTGTAATTCGTAATAACGTAAGATCAAATTAACAAAAGTTGATTTGCCCGAACCAGAAAAGCCCACCAAGCCTACCTTTTCACCTGCATTAATATGCACGCTAAAATCATTGAAAACCGGCTTGTTTTTTTGATAACCAAAATAAACATGATTAAAATCTATATTGCCCTGTTTAACGGTTAATGTAGTTGCCTCTGGACTATCGCTAATATCCGCCGTTGCCGTAACCAATTTCAAAGCATCGCGTATGGTGCCGCTTTCGCGTGCAAATTGCATTAGTTGATAACTGACGAACCAAATCCATCCCAAGATCCAAAAGGTTTGCATCCCTACTTGAGTGAAATCGCCTATGCTCACCCAACCATGGCCATAGCCATACAATAAAACAAATACCATGCCAAAGATTAACAACAACCCACTGACGCCTAAGCCGATGCGCGTTAATTCTATTAAAAACATCGCGTGTCGCGAGTTCTTCATTTCTTCTAGTTGTGCCGTTTGGATATACTGCGCTTCATAGCGTTGGCGCGCAAATAAACGCACTGTGCTCATATTGGTTAACACATCGACTATTTTGCCATTTAAAATAGACACCGAATCGGCATGCACCGCCCACAAACGATTGCTGCGTTTTAAAAACAATACGGTGATGCCTATGTGGCAGGTTAACCACGCCAATAAAATGAAGGCAAATATAGGTTTGATTTGCCACATAAAGCCTAATACCATGATAATACCCACACCTACGGTGATAAATTGAAAACACACCATTTCAGTAATGGTTTGGCAACTGGTGGGTAAATCCGATAATTTTTTAGAGATATTGCCTGCAAAGTTATTGGCGAAATATTCATGCGACAAGGTTTTTACGTGTTCAAATACCGTAGCACGTATTTGTGCGCGAAAACGTGGATAAGTATAGATTTGCAATAATCCTTGCGCCCGTTGCAATAGCTCCATCACCAACCAAAATGCGACTAATAAGATTAAAGTGTTTTTGACCGCAGCAAAAATATGATTCGGCGTGCCATGGTAGCCCGTTAAGGTATTGACGATATCTTTTAGAAAATAAGGAAAAATAGAGTCGTTGACCGCCCAGGCCGCGCCCGTTAAGGCAAAATAAATGAATTTCATCTTTTGCGCTTTAACAAAATGAAAAATAAAGGAAAATGTGGTTGTAGGAAAGGGTTGGCTCGTCATGCTACTATCACTCTTAATCATATGGAAGAGGATTGTATCATAAAAGCACACAAAAGGATAGGACCGCCCTAAAACGGCAATTCCATTCCCGGCATAATTGCTAGCATTTGTACTTTAAATAAAGATTGAATGCGCACCAAACTTTCCTCGCTAACTCCTTCAAAACGCAATACTAAATTAGATGTGGTATTGGAAGGCCGTACCAACCCCCAAGCATCATCAAAATCAATGCGTATGCCGTCTAGCAAGGATATTTCGCCCTTAGAGTCATCTTTCAAACGAACAATCAAAGCTTGCATAAAAGAAGCTTTCTTTTCTTCCACCATAGCCACAGCCAATTCCGGCGTAGAATAACAACGTGGTAAAGCGGCAAATACAGTATTTATATCAGGCGCATGTGATAACAGGTTTAATAAACGCGCGGCCGTATATAAGCCATCATCAAAACCATACCAATCTTCTTTAAAGAAGATATGACCACTCATCTCACCTGCCAATAAGGCGTTTTCGGCATGCATAAGTGCTTTAATCAAAGAATGACCCGTTTTACCCATCAACGGCTTACCGCCAGCAGCCAGAATTACTTCTTTTAATAAATGCGAACACTTGATATCATACACAATGGTAGTGCCTGGATGACGCGATAATACATCTTGCGCCAATAGCATCAATATACGATCGGCGTAAATTATTTCTCCCTGATTAGTCACCACGCCCAAGCGATCACCATCACCATCAAAACCTAAACCTATATCGGCTTTGTGCTGTTTGACCGTAGTGATCAAATCGACTAAATTGCGTGGCTGCGTGGGATCAGGTTCATGATTCGGAAAAGAACCATCTAATTCCGTATGCAACTCAATGACTTCACATCCCAAGCGCTTAAATAGAGTCGGTGCTACTACAGCTGGAATAGCATTGGCGCAATCGATCACAATCTTAAGGCGTTTGCCTAAGGTCAGTTGATTAACGATAGTGTCAATATATGTAGGTAGAAAATTCTTTTGTGTTAAATGGCCACGAGTATCTGCATCGGTATAAGTTTCACACGTAGCTTTGTATAAATCTTGAATTTGTTCTGATGTTAAATTTTTGCCTTGTAATAATATTTTTAAGCCATTGTATTCTTTAGGATTATGGCTTGCCGTCAGCATAATGCCATTATGACAATCACTGGTGGCGGTAGCAAAATACAAAACGGGGGTGGGCACCTGGCCCATATCGATCACATCTATACCGCTCGCCAATAGACCTCGTTTCAGAGCACCATACAAGCTATCCGCACTCAAACGCGCATCACACGCCGTTACCACACAGAATTCGCCACAAGCATGCATCATAGCCGCAAATGCCATGGCGATGCGATAGACAGTATCCGCAGTAAGCTCAGTAGCGGCTAAACCACGAATATCGTAGCTACGAAAAATGTGCGCGGGAATGTTGTTCAAAATTTTGCCTTGCCGCCTATTGATTTGTGCAGAATTGTATCACAGCAATATCTATTTTTAAAGAGTTTAACCTTCCTCTTGCAAACTAATTGGCTTTTTTATTCCCATAGGAATAACATGCCATACTCTTTCATGCACGTAAAAAATAGCAATCTTGGTAATAAATTCAAATGCACCTATATACAAAGCGGTACTCCACTGATCCGTAAAGATGTAACTGATGATAACGGTAGCCAACGTGCCAAATATACGCCAGCTCACCGCTTTTATTAAACTGCGTAAGTGCGATTCTAAGACCATGTTTCTAACTCCTTAATTAAATAGTTTCCGTTGCTAATGATGGCTGGGTGACCTCTGGTAATGTCAAATAACCCGCAGCATATAAAGCTTGCAAAATAGCAGACACCGCTGCATCCACTGTCATTTTGGTAGTATCTATCACAATATCTGCTGCTAGTGGTTCTTCATAAGGCGCGCTGATACCCGTAAATTGTGCTATCTTGCCAGCGCGTGCACTTAGATACAATCCTTTAGGATCACGCTCTTCACACACTGCCAAGGGTGTCGCTACATAAATTTCAAAATAGCCACCCTTAGCGCTAATTTTATGACGAATTTCTTGGCGTATTTTTTCATAAGGTGCAATAGCCGCGCAGAGCGCAATACCACCTAATTCCGTGATTAATGAAGCCACATAACCTACACGACGAATATTGGTATTACGATCTTCTTCACTAAAACCCAATTCACTCGCTAATTCACGCCGTACAATATCGCCATCTAGCAACACGATAGTATGATTACCCATTTCCATCAGTTTAGCTTGTAACGCATTGGCGATGGTACTTTTGCCCGCGCCCGATAATCCTGTAAAAAATAGAGTTACCCCTTGTTTGTTTTTTGGTTTATAACTACGACGTAATTCTCGAACCACCTCTGGATAAGAGAACCACGAAGGAATCGCAGTATGATTGTTTAGTGCATCTCGTAGTTGTGTGCCGGAGATAGTCAATGCGGTTTCATTAGCCATTAATTCAGTTGATAAAATATAAATCTGTCTTTCTTTGGCATAAACCATTTCAGAAAAAGTAAGTACTTTTATTCCTATTTCTTCTTCATGGCTTTTAACCACGGTTTGTGCGGCATAAACATCGTAAAAAGGTTTTCCTAAACTATTTTGACCAGGACCGGCATGATCACGACCGACTATAAAATGAGTGCAACCATAATTTTTACGAATTAAAGCATGCCATAACGCTTCTTTAGGTCCCGCCATACGCATCGCTAAAGGTAACAAACTCAATGCAGCACGCCCTTGTGGATAATAAGGCAATACGCTTTGATAACACCGTACACGTGTGTAATGATCCACATCGCCCGGTTTAGTCATGCCCACTACCGGGTGCAATAATAAGTGACTGTCTTCCACTTCCCGCAATGCGCGCAATGTCATTTCTACATGTGCTCTATGTAGTGGATTACGTGTTTGAAATGCAATGATATTGTGCCAACCATTTTGAGCAAAGCATTGCTTTAATTGCTGCGGCGTATGACGTAAAGCAGCAAAATCATAATGCTTCGGTAGAGCTACTTGTGTTACTTTGCCCCCTACATAATAAGGTTTAGCTTGCTTCAATAAATAATGGATTCCAGGATGAGCCAGATCGCCACTGCCAAAAACAGCGTGTGCTTCAAGATTTTTATCTGCGCAAAAGACATCCTCTACCGTCAAGTGGGCCAATAAGGTATTGTCCTCGCCATGTAACCCTATAGTTTCGCCTAAGGATAAAGATTCTGCAAAAGTAGCATCTACATCCAAAGTAATAGGCATGGGCCAAAGGCTACCATTCGCTAAGCGATTGTTTTTAAGGACATTATTATAATCTGCTTGAGTCAAAAAACCGATTAAAGGCGTAAAACCGCCTATCAATAAAAGCTCTAGGTCGCATAGCTGGCGGGGAGTTAATAGCCATTTTTTCACAAGAATGCCCTCAGATAATTAAGGCGGGGAGTATAACATATGTGTATTTTATTTTCAAAAATAGGTCCTGTTTCAACAACCGATTATGATTATAAAATTTTAATATATTTATATGTTATTATTTCTGATTCTTTTTGATAGAATTAACATATTTTTTGGGTTCAGGGAGTACATTTATATACTTGGCTTTCTTGGCGCTTAACAGCACCTTTACGAAAAGTATCCTTTTATTTTAAAAGAAAGGATAAGCTATGAAGGTTAATACTACTGTTGCTATATTTATTTTTTTATATACCCAACAGTTTGGTCTTCTTCATCAACTATCTTCGTCAAAATATTAAAATACTCTGATTGATAAAATATATGCCCGTCTTTTACCGCTCCTTCAAGAAAAGGATGTTCAAAAACAGCAGGGCTATTTTGTTTTTTAAAGTTATTTTCTCTAATGTAGCACAATTGTTCAGCCAAATCTATTACTGGCCTATTCGGATCGTATCTCCATACCCAGGGTAATGAAGATAAACGCTCACTGTGCGCACCAATATCAGAAGCCATAATCGGATATCCTGCATTTAAAGCAGCTGTTAAAGTATAATTGTAAGTTTCTGGAGAAAGTGATGTAAATAAAATAAGATGTGGATCAATTTCTCTTATTTTATTCAATAAATCTTCTTCCTTATATTGGCCCGTAGCCATAAATATATTTTTATTTTCTGTAATAGCTTCCCCTGAGAATCCTATCAAATAAAATTTAAATGGGAACTCATATCGCTCGACCATTGCGACAAGGGATTTTAGAGTTTCAACTCCCTTATGCCTTCCAATAGCACCAATAATCAAGACAATTAATGGGTCATTTCCATAAATTCTATTTATTTTAGGAAAATATGCTTCTTTGGATATCTTTTTTTCATGATAAACAATTTCATAGGCAGCATTAGGATGATATCGCTTACACCGAATATATACATCTTGGCTTGGACAAATTACCTTTATGGCTTTTTCAAACAGCCAAGCGTTCTCCTGCCGCCATTGAAGTATATTCACTCCATGATGTTCTTTGGTCATTGATAAACAACGATTGCAACTTTCTGTATCCGGTTCGCCGCAATATCCTCCCGTAGGACGCATCAGTGTTATGCGTGGGCAAATAGCGTAATAATCATGTATCGTAAAATAAAAAGGAACTTTTAACGCATCAATAAAATATCTTGGGTTCAGTTTATATTCTAATGTATGGTGTACATGTACTAGAGAGATATTAAATAAGTTCAAAAACTCTATAACCTGCCCTCTTTTTATGGTATTGAAATAAATGGAAAATATTTCTGTATCGGTAAGAATTTTTATTTTGACTATTTCGCTGCTATCTGAATTCATGATAAGCGACTTTGCTTTTCCCAGATGCTGTTTGCACAAATCTACCACATGTTTTTCTGTTCCGCCTCCCCAGCTATGGAGCATATGCAATATCACCGGTTTTTTACTTAATTTAAATAGAGCAATAGCTGCGGACAGTCTATATAAATAAGCTTCGTTCAACGCAATATGGCGCATAACATTTGGTTCATATTCTGGATATAGTTGTCTTAAAATCTTCATTGCTGCTTTTTTTCTAGCAGCACTTTCCGTTTTAAAACTAGCTTCGCCTTCATGATACACAAAAGTATCTGCCGCCAGCAAATGCTTCCAACCTTTTCTATTCGCTCTTATACAAAAATCATTCTCTTCTCCATAACCTTTTCCATAGGTGGCCACATCAAAAAAACCTACATCATTTAAACAATCTCTACGAATATACATGCAAAAACCAACTGCAGTTGGTAATTCTATATGTTCATTCAAGTTGGCTTCATAAAAAGCTGTGTCTAATGATTGTGTTGTTTCTCCAATAGGTAATTCAACCATACCTTCAATAGTGGGATAACTGCATATAGTTGCATTGTTTGAAAATGGCGTTATAGTCCCTACGTTTTCGGATGAATGCGCATGACAAATTAGTTTGTCTAACCAATTATTAGCAACTTCTGTATCGCTATTTAGTAGAACAACATCGTGGTTATTTGATAATTGCATGCCTCGATTAACTGTAGCTGTAAAACCTAAATTATGTTCATTCTCTAACAAAATAAAATCTTCAGAATAGGTTAATGTTTTTAGAAATTTTTTAACTTCTTCATCAGGACTAGCATCATTTATGATAATTACTCTGGCCTTAACTTGAAAACATGAATTCTGCACGCTTGAAAGACATTTTTTCAATTGCGGTAGACCATTGTATACGGGGATAATAATATCGACTACAGTCTTTTCAAGAACAACCCTATGCTGCTTTTTCTCCCTTTCTTTTAATACTTTTAGTCTAAGATTCAAAATTTTTTCGACACTGTCATCTTTATTTTTATTTTCCACAGGAAGACTTGACAACAATCTTTTTAGTCTTCGACTAAATTCACTCATGCCAACACGGCGATATAAATGAAATATCTGATTAAATCCGGATAGATTTAACAGATTTTCCTGTTTCATAAAAGAATATAATAGAAATAGTTTAGTCTTCTTGCTTTTACACATATTCTTTACATTTTTAACCTGTTAAGGGCGCAAAACCGCCTACCAATAAAAGCTCTAAGTCACATAGTTGACGGGGGTTAATAGCCGTTTTTTCATAGGAATGCCCTCAGAGAATTAAGGCTGAGAGTATAACATATGTATATTTTATTTGCGAAAAATGGTATACTGTCATCCTTTATTAAATATCAAAAACACTTGTAACGAACCACTTTCAGGACATTTTATGACCACTTCTCACACGAAAAAAATTACCCTTGTTTTAGGTTCGGGCCGTAGTGGCACCAGTGTAGTCACCAAAGCATTACAAACTCTAGGGTGTTCTTTAGGAGACAACTTAAGCCCGGCAGGCCCGATGAATCCCAAAGGCTTTTTTGAAGATCATCAGATCGTTTATGAGATAAATGAAAAGATTCTCGCCAGTTTAGGCCATGCTTGGCATGATATAATACCTTTTGATCTTTCTACACCTTTTCCTGAGCTATCGGCTAAAGCAGAAAGCATCTTGGCAGAAAAATTTAAACAAGCATCTTGGTGCGGCTTTAAAGATCCCAGAGTTTCTAGGTTGTTGCCATTTTGGCAACCTTTATTAAAAAAAATGGCGTTTGAAGAAAGTTATATCATCGCTTTACGTAATCCTTTATCTTCAGTTGCTTCTTTTGAAAAATATGAACACATCAGTCCTAACAAAGGATTTCTATTATGGCTCACGGCTGTTATATCTGCGATTGAAGGTACATTGGGAAAAAACACCTTTATTGTTAGTTATGAAGAAATGTTAGCTCATCCTAAAGAACAACTCGAACGAATTCATTCTAGACTAAACGTTCTCAACCCTATTGAAACAGCTTCTATAAAAGAATATCAATATCATTTCTTAGATCCCAGTTTGTCTAGGAATCAATATTCTTATGAAGAATTTAAGAATCATTCTGCAGCTCCCGCTATCTGCATTAAGTTATATGATTTATTAAGCTTAGTTGCGTTAGATAAATTGACATTGGAGTCTAATGAGTTTAAAACACAATGGAATAAAATCCTTTCTGGATACCATGACTTTTTAGATAACTTTCTACCTATTTGTGCAAGCTTAAACACCAGCGCATCTATGGAGAAGATAATACAAGAACTGAAACAAAAGATCTCAGAACAAGAACAAAAGATCTCAGAACAAGAACAAAAGATCTCAGATATAAAAAAATTAATAGATTCTTTATTATCGTCTCATTCTTGGCGTTTAATGGCACCTTTACGAAAAATATCATCTTATTTTAGAAAGGAACCATAAACGATGCCTTCTAATGCCCGCATTGCTATTTTGCTATGCACCTATAATGGAACTAAGTTTCTTCAAGAGCAATTAGATTCTTTTACCCATCAATTTCTCAATAGTTGGCAGTTATTTGTATATGATGATGCTTCTATCGATAATACGTGCAATCTCATTAAACAATACCAAAAAACGGTACAACAAACCGTAATTTTACAATCCAATCCATCTAGTAAAGGTTTCGCTAAAAACTTTCTCTTTGCTATTTGTACTACACCTAATGATAGCGCTGATTTTTTTGCTTTATCGGATCAAGATGATATATGGCAAAAAGATAAATTATCTATGGCGACTGATTATTTAGAGATGATACCGGCAGAAGTCCCAGCATTATATTGTTCCCGCACTCAAACCATCGACGCACAAGAACAACCATTAAGCTATTCTCCACTTTTTCAGAGAACCCCTTCTTTTAAAAATGCGTTAGTCCAATGTATTGCTGGTGGCAACACCATAGTTTTTAATAAAGCCGCAAAAATTTTAATTACCCAAGCAAGTCAAAACATTGACGTTATCAGTCATGATTGGTGGATTTATCTGCTAATCACTGCGGCAGGAGGACATGTTTTTTATGACCCGCAGCCAAGGGTACTGTATCGTCAACATGGCAACAACACTATTGGTGCCAACAACTACTTTTCTGCCAAAATAGCTAGACTTAAATTATTATTAGATAATAGCTTTAAGAAATGGATCGATCAAAACATAGCAGCATTAAACAGCTGTCGTGACTTACTAGACAAAGAAAAACTTAAAACACTAGATGCTTTTATTGCTGGACGGCAACAGTCTTTTTTTAAACGTTGCTTTCAATTAAACCATCTAAGAATATATAGACAAACATTTCTAAGCAACATTGCTTTAACAATTAGTATTGCGTTGAATAAAATATAACGCAACATCGCTTAAATTAACCGCTATTTCTTCACATGCGCAGGATCTGGAATATTACTTAATTTTACCAAGTAAACATCTTTTGATTTTATAACCGACCCCGCCGCAGGCCATACCGGCATTTTTTCAAACAATGTGATATTGTTTGTACGGTACTGAGGGTCTCCCAATGCGACAAAATTGGTGTAACCCAAAAGACGCATAAAAGAAAACATACGGTATATATTGCCATCATCCCATTCAAAGAAAGATGCGCCCATAGTAGAACCCCAAGCAGTGGGATAAGGCGTATTAATATGGTATTGCCCGTACACATCCACAACACAAGGCTTATCGTTACAACCATCTGTACTGAGCGCACCTACACGCTCATATAAATTAGCCGCTAATGCACGATCGTGATTACCCGTGATTTCAATGGCTGCTGCATATAACCCAGTGGCTTGTAGTATTTGAAATTCCAGAATTAACAGCACTACAAAAACACCTG
>JBIPMB010000134.1:0-6006 GCA_044369355.1 Gammaproteobacteria bacterium
TTGGCCCCGTTTTACCCTAAAAAAATGCTTACGCCTTAATTTCTTATACAATTGATTGCGTAGTTCATTATCATTGTATATGTATCGATATATCGTTTCATGCGAAATAATACACTTCCCACTATTTTCTAATTTAAGCCGTCCTTCTATTTGCCATGGTGACCAGCCTTTTAATAGCTTGTTGTGCACATATTCCCGTAATTCTTTTTCTTTTGATAACTTTAATCGCCTTTGCCGTCGTGCGATACTTTTTCTTTGTGCTAGTTGCGCTCCGTAAAATTTTAAATAACCTTTCTTTAGCCTGTAACGGCTGCTGTTACGTTTTATTTCTCTATATACTGTCGCTCTATGCACTCCCAGTATATCCGCTACCTGGGCCTTTGAATACCCTTCTCTTAGTAATATTCCCAAACTGATTCTCTTTTGCTCATTTAATTGACAATAGTGATTTCCCATCTGAACTTTCTCCTTCTTTATGTCCGTTCAAATTATATACTATTGTCGCACTTCAGATTAGATTCTGCCAATATCTGCTGTTAAATCGCTTAATCGCTGGACACTTTGATGGTTTGAACTCATTTTATTTTCCCCTGCTTAAAAATATATAATATTACCATGGTAACGTAACCAGAGCTCCAAGATACCCTGCTCGTGTTAACCCAATTGCAATACCGACTTGACTGCTGGCTGGCCCAGGCAGCAACTGACAGAGTGCCACTAGATCAACATAGGCGTGCTCACTTAACCATTTTCGTTTTTCAACAAACTCCTCTCTAAAATAACCCAAATGTGCAATAGGACCCCCAAATGAGGTACACCCTAAACGGAGGAATACAAGAAAAACTTGGATAATATTATTCATTTTTAAAAATTAAGCCCATCTACTTTCTAAAGTAAAATTCCTATCAGGGGCTTCAAAGTCGGCGATCTCTTCCTCCAGATGGCTGGTTCTATTTAGATTCAAAGATTCCGATGATGGTACAGCTTGCGAGGAACGACCAAAAAAAGAAAAAATTGAATCGATGCAGCTGCTTTTTTGAGTAGAATGGGGTGTAGTCAAAGGTTGGTGTTCTGGATTTGCTTCTGTTATCAGAGTATTACATTGACTCCACCAGCGTAAAAATAGAGTGGCAGCGGCGAAGCCTAGCCCTATTGCATAACCCATTCCAATGCCATCTACTCCTAAGTCGGCGACGAATCCCAATAAGGCAGCTAATATTATTCCACTAGCCATGCCGCAAAAAGCAATGAAGATAGGAAGAGACAAATCCTGAAAAGCCCGGGATTGTTGCAGTAGATTGTAACGTATATTATCGAATACTACTCCGGCCGCCATGATAGGTACCAAGCTTCTTAATTGTTTGGACACCTCAGGTGAGGCACCACCTGAAATAAATTCTAAGGCTTTAGGATAGATTGCCAGAAAGAAAGGGAACGGAGTCAAATAAATAAGGCTGGTGATCAGCCCGCCTCGGGAAAGTTGCACGGTAAACTGAGCCATTTTATGGATTTGTTCAGGATCTATTTGACTGTTTTTTACACTCATTGCCCGAGTGACCTCTTGCATGCAAGTCATACTAAAAGCTGCTAAAAAGATAAACTCAAAAAATATAAATTGCATACAATAAGACATTGCTGATTGTTGTTCAACCCCTAATAATCCGCTGAAAATACCAATGACCAGCGTCAAAGACAAATCTATGCTATAGCTCACTAAAAAAGCAGTGCCATAACGAAGCATTTCCTTCAACACATTAGTATTATGCTTTAAAATATTCCAGGATATTTGAAAAAAGTTAAATTCTCTGCATTCTTTGTTAAATTTAATAAATAAACCATAGAGTAAAGTGGTTAAATACGTTTCCAAAACGAAGCCTAAGGCAACGCCTGTCTGATCTAGCTCAGGGAAAAATTTATACCCAAAGCCGAGCAAAATAGCCAATCCTAATCCCATTACAAAAGTTACTAGCGCGAGTCCCATGGCCTCTTTATTCTTACCAAAACTCAACATTATCATACCCAGTGCAACTCGTAGCATCAGGGCGGGTACGGCAAAAGAATAGGGTCTCAAAAAGCGTTCCGCTGAGCGTGCTACACTATCTTGTTGATGAAAAACGGTTGTCATAATAGCTCTAGAGAAATAGAGAGACGCCCAGCATGGAACAGAGACGGTTGTAGCTATTAGAAACGCGTAAGGGCCGATACTTTCAATTTGTTCTTTCAAACCAGGTATGACCATCAAGTTAATTGTATCTTCGTTCTCATCGTTTGCAAGTACTATTAAAGCTTGGCTATCTTTAATTTGTTTTTCTTTCCATTCCTCCAACTTGAAACTCAAGACATTTATAACGGATAGCACAGGACTCATTGATATTATGCAAAATGTATTCATAATAGTAGAGACCAAGGTTGCTGCTGCCGTATCATCCTCCGATTGGCTGACCAGTTGTAGCAGCAACACCGATGAGAATACTTCAAAAGAGAAAGTAAAAGAAAGACACATTGGGAGGCCAACTTTTGAAATATGTTTAAAAATATCCCGGAAAGAAACAGAAAGAGTTGGGTCGGCACTTTTTACTCTCTCGATCAATTTGTTAAAGTCATCTTCTTGAAGGGAAGAGCTATTTGCTACTGGTTCTAGCGCTCGTTCACTTCCATCTTCATTAATCACAAGTATGCTTGACTTAGTCATAACTCCCCTTTCTTAAAATTTAGTTTTAATAGTGCGCTCATGTGCGTAAACGCAGAAATTATAAGCTGAATTGCTTCTGAGCGCAACTAGAGGCTTTGTGTGGCATAAGCGCTAATCATCATGGTTATCTGCTGCTGTTTGATTAGATAGAAAGGCTGAGGCTAATTCATAAAACGCTTCTGGCTGATCATATAAAACTGAATGCCCGCTATCGAGTATATGAACCGTAGAATGCTTGATTTCACGACCCATTATTTTCGCAAACCTGGGATCATTGATCCAGTCTTCTTTTCCACTCAGAATCAATACCGGACTAGATATATTCTTCAAATCCACCGTATAATCAAATTGCCAAAAGTTACTGGAAAAAGCAAGATTTAATAGTGCAAATGGGTAATCATACTGTTTCAACTTGTCACTGAGTATAGAGCCTCCCCCACTTTTTCTTAAGGTTTTTGAATAAAGAGCCCCCAAGATAGAGAAGAATTTAGACACGTCTTCAGAGGAAGAAAATTTTCCTTCCCAAAGCAATTGATTACACAGATCATATTGTTCTTTTGAACCATATTCTAATACATTCTCTTTTGCTTTTTCGAGAAAGTGATAACTTGCAGCACCGGCCACTAAAATCATACCGGCAAGAGTTTTACCATATTTAATACTATAGCCTACGGCCACCATTGTTCCATATGATATGCCTAACAAAGTTACTTTTTTAAAATCAAAAAACTGTCTTATACATTCTATGCATTCAATATATTGTTGCATATTACAACGTTCTTCTTTAAACTTTCGGCTTTTTCCAGTTCCTGGAGGGTCCAAAAAGACCAAATGATTTTTTGTTTGTAGTTTTAAAATAGGCTCTATCTGGTAATTTAACATGCTCAGCCCCGGTCCGCCAGGCAAAATGAAAACAACATTGCTATCGTTTGTCATTGTTGCATAGTTCGTTATTTCACAATGAACATATCCGTCATCAAAAGGGATTTCCACACTATGAAACATTATGAACATTCCTTTCGCAGGTTTCAATATAATCATCTACAGATTCTTCAAAAGCAGTATGTAATTCGGCAACAGAATCGGCATGGAAGCCCACTATATCATTAATATCTGCAATATGTCCTACGAAGCAACCATCTTCATTGCTATATTCAATTTTAGCTGTATAACCTTTATAGCTCATTGTATTCATTCTAATGCCCCTTTATTTAATAATCAATCGCAATACGACACATTAATTCAGCTGCATCGGGCGATAAAGTATCGTTAAAGTCATATTCAGAATTATGGCAAGAAGTGCTGTTTTCGCCATTGCCCATAAAGAAATAGCACCCCGGCACTTTTTCTAGATAAAATGAGAAATCCTCGGCTGAGCGGGAAATTTTTGGCTTTAAGCCAACTTTTTCATTGCCAAATAAACTGCGGGCGACCTTAAATACATGCTCAGTTTCTGCACTACTATTGACTGTGGGAGGATAATGATCAACTAAATCAACCTTAGCATGGCCACCATAAGTCGAAACCGTGTCATTCATCACGGTTGTTAACTGCTGCTTCAGGAATTCCCTATCCATTATCGTAATATAACGTAATGTTCCGCCAAGAATAACGTGATCAGGTATGATATTCTTACTGGAACCCCCATTAACCTCGGTTATAGCAATGATCTGGCCGCTTTCCAATTTCAATTCATGTATGTTTTTGATTAAAACTGCACTCATTAAAATCGGATCGATATTCAGATCTGGACTGGCTGCATGCCCCCCTTTACCGTAGACAGTGATTGTAAAATTCGTATTTCCAGATAGAACGGTTCCTTCCCGGGTTTGTACTGTACCTACAGCAAAGCCTGGATAATTGTGATAGGCAAATATAGCATCTACAGCAGGGGATTCTAATACGCCATCTTGAATCATAGCCTCAGCTCCAGCACCACCGCCCTCCTCTGCCGGTTGAAAAATAAGCTTGACCCTGCCCTTGAAGCGGCCCTTAGAATTACATAGAGCGCTTGCTGTCATTAATAACGTTGCAGTATGCCCATCATGTCCGCAGGCATGCATTTTACCAGGATGAATGGATTTGTAAGAGCGTTCCGTCATTTCTGCCATAGGCAGAGCATCTAGATCGGCTCGTAAGGCAACGGTTTTACCTAGTTTTCGCGAGTCTATAATAGCCACAACGCCAGTTTCGCCGACTCCAGTAACCACATCCAGTCCCATTTGTTTTAACTCATGCGCCACCACAGCCGCGGTTAATTCTTCTTGATAGCCCAGTTCAGGGTGCATGTGGATCTTTTGGCGTATTGCAATAAAATGTGGGGTAATTTCATCGAGCAATTGACGCAAGCTATCATGGTATAGCATATTTATTTTCCAAATAGTTTAGTCGCCTCTACTAAACAAATAGGCAAAGTAGATCCATTTTCTTCATTACTGCTATAAACAAAATTAGACTGAAATTGTGTTTTCTGCAGAAGATCCATCCATTCTTGCTTGGTTCTATTTGAACCTAACATTGTAGCATGCAAATTTATATCACTTAAAGCAAAACCAAAATAAGAAGCATGATTCTTTTCAGAAAGGAAAAAATCAATAATGAGTAGTTTGCTATCTTTGGGCATATGATCATAACATTGATTGATGATACGAATGCAAGCGGCATCATTCCAATTCAGTAATGCCCTACTGATTATATACAGATCGCCTTCAGTAGGTGCGTTGGTAAAGAAATTACCTGGACAATAAGAAAGTCGTTTGCTGATTTCAGATCCTGCCCATTGTTTCTTTGCTTGTTCAATGACATTGGGTTGTTCAAATAGAATTCCACGAATGTGAGGGTTTCTTGTTAAGATCATCGATAATAATTCACCATTGCCACCAGCCATATCAACAATCGTGTTATAAGCGCTAAAGTCATACAATGGAAAGATGGTGGTAAGCCAAGCATCGGCCGTTTTTTCACACCAATCTGTAAATGTTTGCGATTTTTCAGGATTAGAATCTAGATATTCATAAAAAGTTTTGCCATAGTGTGCTTGCCAAGAAGATGTTTTGTCTTTTAATGTAGTCTCCAATTGATCTATTGCAGCATAGCCGTCAGCAATGTGTATTCCTAGAAAATAATTTAAATGAGGTGTTAGCTCAGAGGCTGTTATTGAGTCTCCTCTTAATGTCACTAATTCCAACATATCTAGAACACGAATAAATTTTGTAGTTCCTTCTACCGTAAAATTTAAAATTTTAGCCATTTCAGAGATGCTAATAGGTTGGTCGGATAGGATTTCATCTAATTGATGCTCTGCTGCAATAATA
>JBIPMB010000135.1:0-5987 GCA_044369355.1 Gammaproteobacteria bacterium
ATGTGTATATCCTGATAAGGCTCTGTGCGTATTTTGGGCTTATTGTCTACATCCAAACCCTTTTGCTTATCATACCAATAAGCATCTATGCGATCGACTTCAGGATTATGCGCAAAATTGTAAAACGCGGGTGGCGATGACGTAGCCCATTCTAAGGTACGGCCATTCCAAGGATCGCCAGTCAAATCGCGATAGCCTTCTTTGTTTTTATTCTTGATGCTGACGATAATTTGCAATACTTGAAAAGCCACACCCAAGGCGATGATGGCCGCACCTAAACTCGCCACGATCAAGAAAGGTTGAAAGCCGGTGGATGCATCATAATGGTATAGCCTACGAGTCATACCCATAGCCCCTAAAATGTAGAGCGGCATAAAGGCAACGAAAAAGCCTAAAATCCAACACCAAAAAGCACACTTACCTAGGCGTTCATTCAAGGTAAACCCAAACATCTTTGGAAACCAGTACGTAATCCCAGCAAAATAGCCGAATACCACTCCACCAATAATGACGTTATGGAAATGCGCAACTAAAAAGGTGCTGTTGTGGGCCTGAAAGTCAATTCCAGGCACAGCTAACATCACACCTGTCATGCCACCTAGAGTAAAGGTAGCGAAGAAACCCATCATCCAATACATGGGTGAAGTAAAGGTAATACGCCCTCTATACATAGTGAAAATCCAGTTAAACAATTTCACGCCAGTGGGGATGGATATGATCATCGTCATGATGCCGAAAAAGGCATTCACATCGGCACCCGATCCCATGGTATAGAAGTGATGCAACCATACCAAGAAAGATAAAATGGCAATGGCCGCTGTAGCCCAAACCATGGTGGTATAACCAAACAACGGCTTCTTAGAAAAAGTAGCCACTATCTCTGAGTAAATACCAAAAGCGGGTAACACCAATATATATACCTCTGGGTGCCCCCACATCCAGATCAAATTGACATACAGCATTTGATCGCCACCAAAACCAGTAGTAAAGAAATGCATATCCATATAGCGATCTAAGGCCAGCAAGGCTAAATCTACCGTTAATACGGGGAAAGCGCCCATGATTAAAATCGAAGAACATAATACTGTCCATGTAAAAATAGGCATTTTCATCAAGGTCATGCCAGGACAACGCATTTTAATGATAGTCACAAAAAAGTTGATACCGGAAAGTAAGGAGCCTAGCCCTGAAATTTGTAGACCCCAAATATAATAGTCTGTGCCCACCGTGGGGCTATACTCCAACTCCGAAAATGGCGGATAAGCCAACCACCCCGCATGTGAAAAATCGCCTATCAATAAGGACATGTTAATAAGTATAACCCCAACTACAAATAACCAAAAGCTAAGAGAATTCAAAAAGGGAAAAGCCACATCGCGCGCGCCTATTTGCAGTGGCACTGCAATATTAAACAAAGCAAACATCAACGGCATCGCGACAAAGAAAATCATGATGACGCCATGCGCCGTAAAAATTTGGTCATAATGCTGCGGAATAAGATAACCGGTAGAATCGCCAGAAGACAATGCTTGTTGCGTACGCATCAGGCAAGCATCTACAAAGCCCCTGAACAACATGATAAAAGAAACAATCAGGTACATCGCCGCAATACGCTTGTGATCAACCGTGATTACCCACTCGCGCCAGAGATAACCCCATTTCTTAAAATAAGTGATTCCCCCTACCACGACTACACCACCAATGACTATAAATACAAACAAGCCTAGTATGATACGTTGCTGGCTTGAAGGCTCATAGAGGTAAGGAAACACTTCGTGCGGATTGCTTAATTTTCCTATTAATATTTCTAACATGGCGATTTCCTCATTATTTAGTGGTTACTTTGGTTCATAACGGCATGTTCATCCGGCGCTACATTAGGTCTCATACCCGGCATCATGTAGCTCATAACAATATCATCAAATAATCCTGGCGTGACATTCCCAAAATATTGAACCGGATCATGGATAGATTGGGGAACTAATTTATTCCAAAATACATCTGCATTTAATATATCCGGTTTGTTTTGGACTGTTTTGACCCAACGGGTAAAATCCTCTGGCGAGGTAGCCTGAGCAACAAATTGCATGTCTGCAAAGCCGAGGCCAGTATAATTCGCGCCAAAACCCCTATAAGATCCAGGGATATCAGTAGACAGATGCAATTGAGTGGTCATTCCAGTCATAGCGTAAATTTGCCCGCCTAACTGTGGAATAACAAAAGAATTCATAGGCGCTGCTGCTGTTAGTTTAAAATTGATTGGCCTACCGGTGGGTATGCGTAAATAGTTGACAGTCGCTATTTTGTATTCAGGATAGACAAACAACCATTTCCAATCTAGCGAAATCACTTCTATAACCACAGGCTTTTCTTTTGAGTCTAGTGGCTTGAAAGGATCTAAGCTATGAGTGGTTTTCCAGGTTACGGTTCCCAGAATGAGGATGATAATGCAGGGAATGCCCCACCAAACCACCTCTAAAAGAGTGCTGTGCGTCCACTCCGGGTCGTATTTAGCGTTATTTTGCGTTTTTTCCCTATAACGCCAACCGAACCACAAGGCCATAAAGATGGTGGGAATAACGACAATAAGCATGAGTGCAATAGAAAAGAAAATTAATTTATGTTCCGCAAATGCTATTTGGCCCTTAGGTGCCAATATCCCTTCCGAATTGCAGCCGCTCAAAGCCAGCGATAGGATTACAAGCAATACAACGCTCATATTTCTAAACATTCCCTTAACTGGGAGCTTAGAGACTAAATTGGTAATAGCTTTCATCATGCTTCGTTCCCTTTTTTGTACATTAGGTACCCCACCGCGCAAAGTATAAAAAGGCAGCATAAATAGTGCTGCGCCATAAATCATCCATAGCGTATGCGATACGGCCCCCCTTTGTCAATCTGATTTTGCTGTTAAGCCCTCTAGTTATTTAGCTTTTTTTAAGAAATACAATAAAAAACAAGGTTATTGATAACGGTTCTTATTTGAGCAACTATCTAGTCGCCTATTCGCATCTGATGGTAAAATATGTATATAATAGAATTCGCTGTAAATTTATATGGGGAGAATTATGACCAAAATATTATCTAGATCTTTTTCTGCGCACATTATCAGTGCTCTAGTCCTACTGACTTTTTTTAGTTCTGTTTTTGCTACCTGCACCAAGACCGAGGTTGAAAAGGCCGATATGCGCTGGACCAATGCTATGGATTCAAACAACGTCAATAAAGTGGTTGATTTATACGCAAAAACGGCCGTCCTCGTTTCCACAGTACAAACACCTCCTATAGTCACTAGACAAGGGCGAATCGCCTATTTCAATAAGTTTTTTCACACTTATAAAAATGCACGCGTTACCTATACTGATAATAAATACATCCAAGTATTCAATGGTGGTGCGGTTAGTTCTGGTTTATACACGTTTTCAGGCATCAAGCACGGCAAAGAAACCGATGTGAAAGCCCGTTATACTTTTGTGTATCGAGCTACGCCTAATGGTTGCGAGTTGATTACGCATCATTCTTCGGAATGGCCTGAGTAATAAAGAAGATAACGGCTGCTCTGTTATCGTAGGGGCAACCCCCTGTGGTTGCGCCCATCTAGGGCAGGCACGGGGGCCCGCCCCTACGCGTATTCTCGCATCTTCAATTAAATTTAGGCTAAGTTACCGCGGACGCCTCATCCCAGAATTAGCCAGAGAGTCAGCACCGCTTCCTTCGGCCAGAGAGTTAGCACTGCTCTCTTTCGCCAAAGATTTAGGCGAAGCAAGAAGAGATAATGGACTAGACGATAATTGTGTTTCTACTCTAGGACTACTTCCCGCTTTTGGTACTGCAGCTTCTTTTTCTTCTTCTTTTTCTTCCGCCTTTCCTTTTTCTTCTTCTTTCTCTCCATTCCCTACGGGCTCTACATTCTCTACTTTTTCTTCCTCTTTTTTATCCGAAGGTATAGCTGGCGGCTTATCATATTGTACTTCAGCATTTTTAGCGAACTGCTTTAGCGTCTCTATTACCCCGACTGTTAATTGAGCAGATTGTTCGGATGCCTTAGAAAGCGCTGTTATAGTTGAAGCCGTCTTGTATGTGCGTGAATCCGTAAATATGGTGCCATCTTCTTTCGTGCATTTTCCCGTCAGTATGTTTTTTTCTTTGTCCCATTTATAATAGAACGTATTATTCGCCATGGCTGCCTCTTCGGGCCAATCTTGACCATCTTTTAGCAGTTCCTTCGTATACTCATGGAGCGGAAGCTTCTTTTGAGAAGCGCCAGATTGTGATAAACGCTCTGCCAAGATAGAGGCTTCAGCTGCTTTTGCTTTTGCTTCTGCTTCTGCTCTGCTGTAATCATGGCCACCACCTTGAGAGACTATAAACTTCTGTTGTTCTTCACGATTTAACTCCAAATGCTTATTCGTTTCGCCTTTGCTTAAAGATGTGCTTACATGCCCACAAAGAGGAGCAAGATCACTTGGAGTACATTTTACCAATATACCTTCATGTACGTGATATAGACGGGCTTTGGCAGTTTCACGATCAATTAGTATATATCCCGTGTCAAGCAAGCTTAACTCTTTATCTTCTGGCAAAGCAGATAAAACATGTAATATAGATTCTTCTAATTTATCAGCTTTGGTAAAGACAGGATTTTTAGTAGCATTTGGAAGTTTAATGACTTCAGAACTGTTCAATTTATAATTCCCATCCCTAATAAAATCTGCGACGCCACCCTTGCTAAATACAGCAGCTGCCATTTTATCTACTTTTGCTATATCTTCTTTAGAACCGCCTTGGCTTAGAACATCTGCTTTTGCACGAGCTGTAACACGTTCTGTTAATGGCGGCGGAGGTGGCGGGGTTGGAATTGATGCTGCAGAAGATGAACCTATGCTTGCGTTTACAGCTCTTTCATATTCTGCTTTCTCTATTTCTGCTGTCTCTATTTCAAATTTTAATGCGGCTCGTGCCGTGCTATCAGCCTCTTCTGGTGACATCTTCCGCGCATCCATATAAAAATCTTTTAGGAATAGTAGCGCCTTTTCTTCATCTGTAAGTAATTTAGCTTCGGATAAAACTTTATCTTCTTTTTTTTCAGATATGTTTAATGCTGCTTTAAAGTCATTTTGTATTGATTGAACAGCAATGAGTTGTCTCTTTAAAGCCTCTTCTTCAGGAGAGCCTAGCTTCTCTGCCGAAAGAATTATATCAAAACATTTTTGGGATGCTATAAGAAATTCTAGAGATGCTTCACGAGACAGTAGATTAAAATGATCTTTATCTTCTTTCAACATTTTCTCTTGTTCATCTTCGTCTGCCGATATTTGCTCTCGTTTTTCTTCGGAGATCCGGTTTCGTACTTGTTCTTCTAAAATAGCAATCTTTTCTTTTATCTCTTTTTGAAAATTAGTCAAACTAGAGTGAATTCCAGCAAATGCTATAGGAAATTTTCTAGAAATTATTTCTTTGCCTCCATCAGCAGTAACTTGGATTTCGCTTTTACCAGAAGCAGTTAAAATTATAATTTGAGCCGTGTTTTTTTGAACAAAATCTTCTGCGTAAGGATAATACAAAATAAAATCCGTTAGAAAATAAGAAAATAACTGCAAGCGTTCAATTTTTGATATATCTTCTTTTGATATCTTTTCTAATCTTACTTCTGCCGTCAGCTCAAAAATATATGCACTGCTTCTAGCTAAAAGATCACTAAAGGCTTGTTGCACTAACTGCTCAGATTGTTTTACTTGTTCTTCAATGCTTTTAATGCGTGTCCGTTCTCTAATAAGAGATATAATAAAGGCAGAACCTCGATCAAATAGAGACAAAGGTGAAGAACTTCTTCCTATTGTCGATTTAATAATTTCTTTGTCTATTATTCTTTTTTGAGCATCTTCTGAGTGTGCAGCCATGATATTCCTTCCTAGTAAATTGTTGAATTATACTTCAGAAGAATTTCAAGGTAACTATACTCATAGCAGTTGATTTTTAGGCGAGGC